>JALSRF010000050.1 GCA_026984895.1 Paracoccaceae bacterium | reverse complement strand
TGGCTGACGGCGACGCTTGGCGTCGGGGCCTATGTTCTGTTCTTCTTTCTGTGGGGGGTGTTGCGGCAGGGGCTGATCACGCTGCCGCTGTTGCGCCACTACACCGACACGCTTCGGATTTCCGGGGCCCTGTCGCTGCCGGACATCCACCAGCGCGAACGCGACGAGATGCAGCACGCCGAAGGTTTTGCCGAAGCGCTGGATGTGGGGGCAGCGCTGTGAGAGGCGCCAGGAAGCGCACCCTGATTACCGTCACCGGGCGGACGCCCGCGTTCAGCGCCTTCGCGGATTTTTTCGACGGGAAAAGCGCCCGCGTTCAGCGATGCGCCATCGCCATCCGCGAGGCGCCGGGCGGGGCGCGGCTGGAAATCGAGCCCCCCGAGCACGATACGATTGCCTGGCCGCTGGCGCGTATCCGGCGCCTGAAGGACATGGCCGACGATCGCCGGCTTGTCCTGCGCAGCGCCGATGATGACCTGGCGCGCCTGCTCGTTGACGATGCCGAGGCGATCGCCATTCTGCATGCCCGCTGCAAGGCGCTGGATCGCGCGCTGCCTTCGGAAAAACGGCCGCGACTCTGGCTTTGGGCCGGCGGCGCGGTGGCATCGGTGGCGCTGATCATCTTCGTTCTGGTCCCGCTTCTTGCCGGCCAGCTGGCCAGGGCGCTGCCGCCCGAAGGCGAGGTTGCGCTTGGCAATGTCGCCTTCGAACAGATCCGTGCGGCGCTTGGCGACGGGTCCGGCGCGCCGCTGGCCCTGTGCGAGACCCCGGCCGGGATCGAAGCGCTCGGGCTCTTGCGCACGCGCTTCGATCCGGGCGAACGGATGCCCTATGCGCTGCGCATAAGCGTGCTCGATTCGCCCGTGGTCAATGCATTTGCCCTGCCCGGCGGTCGCGTGGCGCTGTTTCGCGGGCTGATAGAAAAGGCCGAGACCCCCGAAGAGGTCGCCGGCGTGCTTGCCCATGAAATCGGCCATGTGGTGCACCGGGATCCTTCGCGCGAGGCGCTGCGCTCGGCGGGGTCCATCGGTGTTCTCGGGCTGCTGCTGGGCGATTTCGCCGGTGGCACGGCAGTGCTTTTCCTGGTCAACCGGCTGATTGATGCAAGCTACAGCCAGGACGCGGAAGCGGCGGCGGACTCCTATGCGCATCAGGCGCTTGTCGAAGCAGGCGTTCATCCCTCGGCCCTTGCCACCATGTTCGAAAGGCTCCGGCGCGACAGCGGCACAGGCGATTCGCTGCTGGCGCATTTCCAGTCGCATCCGCAGCTGGGCGACCGGATCGAGGCCGCCCGGCGCGCCGACACCCTGCCCGAAGATGCCGTGCGCCCGCTGCTGGCGCCCGGGCAGTGGCGCGCCCTGCAAGGCATCTGCGCAGGCGGCGCGGACGGCGAAAAGAACCGCCGCCCGTAAGCCCGCACACCCCGGCCCGCGCCCTGCATCCGCGCGCCTCCTCCCGCCCCCCCGGTGGCTGGCGGCGCTCACCGCAGCGCGCGCCCCTTGACGATGGCTTCGGGGCCGAATTTCCGCCGGATGCGGTCTCGGGCGCGTTCGGCCCGCGAACGCTTTTCGGCATCCGGGTCCAGCAGGTCGCCCGACAGATCGGCCCGCGATGCGTCCAGCAGATCGCTGATGCCCACGCCGATCAGGCGGAACGGACCGTTGCCGGCCAGCGGGGCGAAAAGGCCGGCGGCTTCGCGATAGATGCGCTCGGCCAGCTGTGTGGCATCACGCAGCGCATGGCGGCGCGTGATCACCCGATGGTCGGCCCGCTTCAGCTTCAACGTCACCACGCGCCCGGCCAGATCGCGTGCCTTGGCGCGGTCCGAAACCTTCTCCGACAGCCGCCAGAGATGGCCGTCAAGGATGCCGGCATCGCCGGTATCTTCGAAAAAGGTGGTTTCCTTCGAGATGGATTTCATCGGCACCCGCGACGAAACCCGGCGCCTGTCCTGCCCGCGCGCGAGGAAATAGAGCCGGTCGCCCATGGCCCCGAACCGCGCGCCCAGGTCCTTGCGCTCCCAGCGCAGCAGATCGGCGAATGTGCGGATGCCGGCGCGCTCCAGGGCCTGCTGCGTTGCCTGGCCGACGCCCCAGATCATGCGCACCGGCCTGTCGTGCAGAAATGCGGCGGTTTCCGCCCGGCCGATCACCGAAAACCCCCGCGGCTTGTCGAGGTCCGAGGCCACCTTGGCCAGGAATTTGTTGTGACTGAGCCCGATCGAGCCGGTGATGCCCAGTTCGTCCCTCATCCGCCTGACCAGCCGGGCAAGCATGACGGCGGGCGGCGCGCCGTGCAGCTTTTGCGTGCCCGAGAGATCCATGAAGGCTTCGTCAAGCGACAGCGGCTCGACTACCGGGGTCAGCTCGTCCATCATCGCCCGGATGGCGCGAGACACCTCGACATAGCGCGACATGCGCGGGCGGATCACCACCGCGTCGGGGCACAGCCTGAGCGCCTGGAACATCGGCATCGCCGAACGCACGCCGCGGATGCGCGCGATGTAGCAGGCGGTCGAAACCACCCCGCGCCGACCGCCGCCGATGATCACCGGCTTGTCGGCAAGCGCGGGATTGTCGCGTTTCTCGACCGAGGCATAGAACGCATCGCAATCCATGTGCGCAATCGTCAGATCGAACAGTTCCGGGTGCGAAACGATGCGCGGCGAATGGCAGCTCGGGCAGCGCGTTTCTCCTTCCGGGAGAGTCATGCAGTCGCGACACAATTCGGGCATTCCGGGGGAAAAACCTTTAAATCGGGCGGAAAATTCCCATATACCGCCTTGTATCAGAAAAAAACGAAAGGGACAGGCGTTGGATTTTCAGCAGTTCTTGAACGATTTCGTCGGCTCGAACGCGGTCTATATCGCGTTGGCCGCATTTATTGTCATCGTCATCCTGATGGGGGTCAGAATCGTTCCCCAGTCACAGAAATACGTGGTCGAACGCTTTGGCCGGCTGCGCGCGGTGCTGGGGCCGGGGATCAACTTCATCGTGCCGTTCCTGGACCGGGTGCGCCACAAGGTTTCGGTGCTTGAGCGTCAGTTGCCCACCCACAAGCAGGACGCGATCACTGCCGACAACGTTCTGGTGCAGGTGGAAACCAGCGTGTTCTACCGGATTCTTGAGCCGGAAAAGACCGTCTACCGCATCCGCGACGTGGACGCGGCGATTTCAACCACGGTTGCCGGTATCGTGCGTGCCGGTATCGGCGAAATGGAACTGGACGAGGTGCAGTCGAACCGCGCCCAGCTGATTGCAAAGGTGAAGGAACAGGTTGCCCACGCGGTGGACGACTGGGGGATCGAGGTGACGCGGGCCGAAATCCTGGACGTGAACCTGGACGATGCCACGCGCGAAGCGATGCTGCAGCAGTTGAATGCGGAACGCGCGCGCCGCGCCCAGGTGACCGAGGCCGAGGGCCAGAAACGCGCGGTGGAACTGGCTGCCGACGCCGAGCTTTACGCGGCCGAACAGAAGGCCAAGGCGCGCAGGATTTCGGCCGATGCCGAAGCCTATGCCACCCAGGCCGTGGCCAGGGCCATTGCCGACAACGGGCTTGAGGCGGCGCAATACCAGGTGGCGCTCAAGCAGGTCGAGGCGCTGACCGCGGTCGGCCAGGGCGAGGGCCGGCAGACGGTGCTGGTGCCGGCTTCGGCGCTCGATGCCTTCGGCGAGGCGTTCAACATGCTGAAGGGGCGCAAGTGATGCTGTGGCAGGAATGGTGGGTATGGATCGTCGGCGGGATCGTTCTGGCCGTGCTCGAGGTGCTGGCGCCGGGTTATGTGCTGCTGGGCTTTGCCGTGGGCGCCGTGGTGACGGGCGGCCTGCTGTGGTTCGGCGTGCTGGGCGCATCCTTGCCGGTGGTGGTGCTGGTGTTCGCGCTGGTTTCGCTGCTGACCTGGCTGGCATTTCGCAAGATCTTCGGGTTGCGGCGTGGCCAGGTGAAAGTCTGGCATGACGACATCAACGAACACTGAACGGGCGGTGGCAGGTGCCGCGGGCAATCTGTCCGCACCCCGCCGGCGCCCAGGATCCGGCACCCGTGACGAAGCCTGCCCCTGACGCAGACCGGATCCGCCCGGCCACGCCGCCCGCTGCCGCCGCCTGAAACGCGCCGTTCAGCCGATTTCCGGTGATGCCAGCGGCGGGCCGGCCGAAAAACGATGCGCCGGTCCTTGCCGGTGCCGGTTTCCGGCCTCGCGATGCGGTTGCGTGTTGCGGTTTCGACCGCACCCTGCCGGCCGGCAGGGCCGGGAACCGGCGCCGCCGCAGGCGCCAGCTGGAGCATGTCGCCTGCACCCGCACTTGTGCGAAACGCGCCAGCGCCCTTTTCGCCCGGCCGGGAAGCTCGGGACTGGCGCGCGCTTTTTGGCGGCGCGTTTCAAACCAGGTCTCCTTCGGCATCGGCCGGATCCATTCCCAGCAATTCCATCCCGTATTCAAGGTTTTCGGCAAGGTGGGGCACCCCCAGCAGGTAATCTTCGGTGGGGGTCGTGGCCTCCTCCCGGGCGGTTTGCAGCGCCTCGGCCAGGTCTTCGGCCAGAAAGGATCCGCGTCCGATCCACATCACCGCGACCAGGCTGCTCTTTTCGTCGTCGTTCAGGTTTCGAATGAACGAACGCAACTCGGCTTCGGTGGCATCGCCGGGGCGATTTTCCAGGATGGTGTCGGCATCGGCCGTGTCGCCCGGCGTATCCCACCGGCTGACCTTCACCCCGATTTCGCGTGCCCGAACGATTACATGAGCGATCTTTCCTGGGCTGATAGCAAGCATCTGCGGCCTCCCTGTGCCGGCACAATAGCACAGAATCGCCAGCGCTTCTTGCGCCTGATCAAGGCCGGCCGGCGCCCGCCGGGCCATCATTCCGGTTTGGTCAGCGGAACCACCGCGCTGCCGGGGTCGCTTTCAAGCTCTTTGAAATCGAAGTTGTCCAGCCTGGCTGCCCGCTTGCCGGCCCGCGTCGCGGCGGTGCCGATCCCGTCGAGATCGTCGCTGACCTGCCGGAAATGGGTGTGCAGCCTGTCCACCCGTTCCACCACCAG
>JALSRF010000049.1 GCA_026984895.1 Paracoccaceae bacterium | reverse complement strand
GATGCCGGCGGCAAACCAGACCACCGCCCAGATCTGGTTCAGCGAAATGCCCACGGAAAGCGCCGCCTGGTGATCGTCGGCGACCGCGCGCAAGGCGCGCCCGATGCGCGTCTTCGAGAAGAAGAATGCAAGCGCGGCCACCATCAGCGCCGCGATCGCCGCCGCGGCGATGTCGATATGCTGCAGGATCACGATGCCCCCGGCCACATCCAGCGTGGTCGAGCCGGTGGGCAGCCCCAGCTGCTCGGTGATCATCGACTTGGTTTCGCCCCCGAAGATCAGCTCTCCGGCGCCGATCAGGAAATACGAAAGCCCGATCGTGGCCATGAAGAGGATGATTTCTTCCTGGTTGACGAGGTGGCGCAGCACCAGCCGTTCGGTTCCGATCGCCAGCACCGCCATGACCCCGAGCGCCAGGATCAGCGCCAGCCAGGCCGGCAGCCCGGCCTCGTGGAACCCGACAAGCGACAGCGCTGCGAACACCACCATGATGCCCTGGGCAAAGTTGAACACCCCGGACGCCTTGAAGATCAGCACATAGCCAAGCGCGATCAGCGCGTAGAGCGTGCCGGTCACGAAGCCCTCCCACAGCACCTGCAACAGGAAGTCCGGCGCCGCCGCCATCTGCGCAAACGGGTCCACGAAGATATTGTAAAGCATGTCCATCAGTGCGGCACTCCCAGATAGGCGTCGATCACGTCCTGGTTCGCCTGGACTTCCTGCGGCGGGCCGTCGGCGATCTTCCTGCCGTAGTCCAGAACCACCACCCGGTCGGCCAGATCCATGACCACGCCCATGTCGTGCTCGATCAGGGCGATCGTGGTGCCCAGCTGGTCGTTCACATCCAGGATGAAGCGGCTCATGTCTTCCTTCTCCTCGACGTTCATGCCGGCCATCGGTTCGTCCAGCAGCAACAGAGACGGTTCCGCGGCCAGGGCGCGGCCCAGTTCGACACGCTTTTGCAGCCCGTATGGCAGGCGCCCGACCGGGGTGCGGCGGATGTGCTCGATCTCAAGGAAGTCGATGATTTCCTCTACCTTGCGGCGGTGTTCGATTTCCTCTTCCAGCGCCGGACCGAAGCGCAGCATCTGCCAGAAGAAATTGCGGTGCATCTTCAGCGCGCGCCCCGCCATGATGTTGTCAAGCGTTGTCATCCCGGCAAACAGCGCCACGTTCTGGAAGGTGCGCGAAATGCCCTGGGTTGCGGCCTCGTGCGGCTTCATCGCGGCACGGGCCCGGCCGCGAAAGGTGATCTTGCCTTCCTGCGGGTGGTAAAACCCGTTGATCACGTTCAGCATCGAGGTCTTTCCCGCCCCGTTGGGCCCGATGATCGCGCGGATCTCGCCTTCGCGGATGTCAAACGAGATGTTCGAGATCGCCGTCACGCCGCCAAAGCGCAGCGTGATGTTTTCAAGCGCCATGAGAACGCCGCCGATCCGGCGTTTGTCCTCGGCCGCATGGCCGGTATCCCCGTGGTCCTTCATCTATGCCGCCGCCTTGTCGTTCGTCGTTTCGCATACCCGGGCATCGCGGATTTCCAGGGTGGCCGAAATCGTGCCCTTGCGGCCGTCCTCGTAGGTGACCTCGGTCTCGGTGCGGACCTCTGCCGAGCCGTCGTAGAGCGCCGTGATCAGGTCGGCATACTTGTCTTCGACAAGCCGGCGGCGCACCTTGCGCGTGCGGGTCAGTTCGCCGTCGTCCGCATCCAGTTCCTTGTGCAGGATCAGGAAGCGGTGCACCTGGCAGCCCGAAAGCATCGCATCCGAGGCGACCGCGCGGTTCACCTCTTCCACATGGGCCTGGATCATCGCGTAGACCTGCGGATGCCCGGCCAGTTCCTGGTATGAGGAATAGGCGATGTTGTTGCGCTCGGCCCAGTTGCCGACCGCGGTCAGGTCGATGTTGATGAAGGCCGTGCACATTTCGCGCCCGTCGCCGAATACCACCGCTTCCAGGATGTTGGGGTAGAATTTCAGCTTGTTCTCGATGTATTTCGGCGCGAACAGCCGCCCGTCGGCCATCTTGCCCACGTCCTTGGCCCGGTCGATGATGCGCAGATGCCCGCTCTCCTCGTCGAAGAACCCGGCGTCGCCCGTGGCCACCCAGCCTTCGGCGTCCTTGGTCGAGGCGGTGCTTTCGGGGTTCTTGTAATATTCCACGAAAACGCCCGGAGAGCGGTAGTAGATTTCGCCGTTGTCGCCGATCTTCACCTCGACGCCCGGCGCCGGCACGCCAACCGTATCCGCGCGCACCTCGCCGTCGGGCTGAATGGTGATGAACACGGTCGCCTCGGTCTGGCCGTAAAGCTGCTTCAGGTTGATCCCCAGCGAGCGGTAGAATTCGAAAATCTCGGGGCCGATCGCCTCGCCGGCGGTGTAGCCCACGCGCACCCTGGAAAACCCGAGCACGTTTTTCAGCGGTCCGTAGATGAGCAGATCGCCCAGCCGGTATTTCAGCCTGTCCCACAGTCCCACGGGCTTCTTGTCCAGGATTGCCGGCCCGACCTTTCTGGCATGCGCCATGAAGTGGTCGAACAGGCGCCGTTTCATGGGGCCGGCGTCGTTCATGCGGATGATGACGTTGGTCAACTGGGTTTCGAACACCCGCGGCGGGGCGAAATAATAGGTCGGCCCGATCTCGCGCAGGTCGTTCATCATCGTATCCGAACTTTCCGGGCAGTTCACGCAGAACCCTGCCCAGTAGGCCTGTCCGATCGAAAAGATGAAGTCGCCCACCCAGGCCATCGGCAGATAGGCCAGCACGTCCTCCTTGTCGGTCAGCCTGTCGAATTCGCAGCTTGCCCGCGCGCTTTCGATGATGTTCCGGTTCGACAGGACCACCCCCTTGGGCTTGCCGGTGGTGCCCGAGGTGTAGAGCATCACGCAAATGTCATCCTCGGTGATGGCCGATCGGCGGGTCTCGAACTCGGTTTCGAAGCGTTCGTGCGCCGCGCGGCCCTCGGCCTGGACGTCGTCAAAGGCATGCAGATGGGAATGGTCGTAGTTGCGCATGCCGCGCGGGTCGAGGTAGATCACATGTTCGACTTCCGGCGTCCGGTCGTGAATTTCAAGAACCTTGTCGACCTGTTCCTGATCCTCGGCGATGACGAATCGCGCGCCGCAGTGGCCAAGAACATAGGCCATCTCTTCGGCAACGGCGTCCTGGTAAAGCGGCACCGGGATCGCGCCGATGCTCTGGGCCGCCACCATCGACATGTAGAAGGCGGGGCGGTTTCGCCCGATCAGGGCAACGAAATCGCCTTTTCTCGCGCCCAGGGCCAGCAATCCCAGCGCAAGCGCGCGCACCTCTTCGGCCACTTCGATCCAGTTCCAGCTCTGCCAGATGCCGAATTCCTTTTCACGGTAGGCCGCGCTGGTTCCGAACTTGCGGACGTTCCGCTCCAGCAGGGCCGGGATCGAAACAAGGTCCCGCGACGCCGAACGTTCTTCCAATTCCGTTTCCTCCCCAAGCAGGCTCCCTCGCCGCCCCGTGCGCGCTGCCGGCATTTTTCGTCTGCCCGCTTCCGCGCCCGGTCATTGCCCGGGAAACTAAAGCCCAGGCACCGACCAAAGTAAACGGTGCCATGCGTTTTCGCCAGAACTTTTTAACGACCGTTCAGTTAATTATTGCGCGCCGATCGTTGCGGGCGTTCGGGACCGGGCGAGCTGCCGGACTGTCCTGCGAACTGTCCTGCCCCGGGGGTGGCCGGTCCGGCGCACAATTCCGGCAGAGCGCCCGGGTCCGCCGTTGGCAATGCCGCAGAATCGCCCTAGAGAACGCAGACCGACCGCCCGACGCTGGAGGAGCTTCATGACACATCTCTGGGTACGCGCCGAGCAGCGCGACCACGAAGAGCGGGTCGGCCTTGTGCCCGAGGGGGCCGCGCAACTGATCGGCAGGGGGATTCGCGTCACCGTCGAGGAAAGCCGTGCGCGCGCGGTCCCGATCGAGGGCTACCGGCAGGCGGGCTGCGAGATCGTTGCCGAAGGCAGTTGGCCCGAGGCGCCGCGCGATGCCATCATCTTCGGGCTGAAGGAACTGCCCGACGACGGCACGCCGCTGGTCCATCGCCACATCATGTTCGGCCACGCCTACAAGGGGCAGCCGGCCGGGCGGCGGTTGCTTGACCGCTTCCTGTCCGGCGGCGGCATGCTTTACGATCTGGAATACCTGGTTGACGCCGGCGGCCGGCGGGTGGCGGCGTTCGGATACTGGGCCGGGTTCGCGGGCGCCGCCATCGGCCTGAAATGCTGGGCGGCGCAGCGACGGGGCGGCATCTGCGGGCCGGTTTCGACCTTTGCCGATGCGCTGCTGGAAGACCTGCGCCGGGATCTGGACCGCGCCGCCGCGCCGCGCCCCGATGTCATCGTGATCGGAGCGCTCGGGCGGGTGGGAACCGGCGCGCGCGACCTGTGCCAGGCCGTCGGCGTGTCCCCCACCGCGTGGGACATGGCCGAAACTGCCGCCGGCGGGCCGTTTCCCGAGATCCTCGAACATGACATCTTCGTCAACGCGATCCTCGCCAACGAGGGCTGCCCGGTATTCGTTCCCGCCTCGGCCGGCGCCGCCCGTCGGCGCCTGTCGGTGATCGCCGATGTGGCCTGCGACCCGACCAGTGCCTTTTCCCCGATCAAGGTCTATGACCGGACGACCACCTGGGAACGCCCGGCGCTGCGCGTTCACGACGACCCGGCGCTGGATGTCATGGCCATTGACAACCTGCCCAGCCTGCTGCCGGTCGAAAGTTCCTTCGACTATGCCGGGCAGCTCTTGCCCTGGCTGCTGACACTCGACAATCTGGAAACGGGCGTCTGGCGGCGGGCCAGGACCGCATTCGAGAACCACGCAAACAGGAACCACGCCAACAGGGGCTGAAAGGGGCAAGATGACGATTCACTGGTGCGGCACGGGCCTTTCGGCCCTTCCGGGGCTGCGCCGCCTGATCCAGGCGGGGCACGAGGTAACGGTCTGGAACCGTTCGCTGAGCAAGGCACGCGACGGCGTGGGCGATCTGACCCGGCGCATCCAGGCTTTCGACACGGAACTGCTGGCCGCAGAACTGCAGCCGGG
>JALSRF010000048.1 GCA_026984895.1 Paracoccaceae bacterium | reverse complement strand
GCGCGCGTCGGCCTGCCGGCCGAGCGCTTCCCGTTGTCGCGCTACCCGCATGAACTGTCGGGCGGCCAGCGCCAGCGGGTGGTGATCGCCATGGCGATCGCCTTGCGCCCGAAACTGCTGATCGCGGACGAGCCGACAACCGCGCTCGATGTGACCACGCAGGCGCAGATCCTGCGGCTTCTGAAACGCCTTGTGGCCGAGGACGGCATGGGGCTCGTGCTGATCACCCACGATCTGGGGGTGGTCGCCGACATGGCCGACGAGATGGTGATCATGAAGGCGGGCGAGGTGGTCGAACGCGGGGCCGGGCAGGGGTTTTTCGCGCACATGCGCCATCCCTATACGCGCGCGCTGTTCGCGGCATCCTCGCATGTTCCCGAACGTGCAGCACAGGCCGAGGACCGCCCTCTGCTGGAGGTCAGGAACGTCAGCCGCGACTATTCGCTGGCGCGCGCGGGGCTGTTCGCGCCCGCGCGCCGCTTTCGCGCGGTGGATAACGTTTCGTTTGAAATCCGGCGCGGCGAGAGCCTGGGGCTGGTGGGCGAATCGGGCTGCGGGAAATCGACGCTGAGCCGCGCCATCCTGGGGCTGGAGGCGGTGGACGAAGGCGAGATCCTGCTGGACGGCGCGCCGGTGTTTTCCGGCCATCGGGTGAACCTGGCGCTGCGCCGGAAAATGCAGGTGGTGTTCCAGGACCCCTACGGCAGCTTCAACCCGCGCTGGAAGGTGGCGCGCCTGGTGGCCGAACCGTTCCACCTGCTGGGCGCGCGTCCGCCCGACTGGCGCGAACAGGTGGCGGCGGCGCTGCAAGGCGTCGGGCTGGCTGCGGGGGACATGGAGAAATACATCCACGAGTTTTCCGGTGGCCAGCGGCAACGCATCGCCATTGCGCGCGCGCTGATCCTGCGCCCCGAACTGATCATCCTGGACGAGGCGGTTTCGGCGCTCGATGTCTCGATCCGGGCGCAGATCCTCGATCTGCTGGCCGATCTGCAGGGGCGATACGCGCTGACCTACCTGTTCATCAGCCACGATCTGAGCGTGGTGCGCGCGATCACCGACCGGGTGCTGGTGATGCGCGCGGGCCGGATCGTCGAACGCGGGGCAACGGGCGAGGTATTCGCCAACCCGCAGAACGACTATACCAGAACCCTGATCGAAGCGGCGCCCAAGCTGCCGCAGGTGGCGGCGCGATGACATTGCACGGAAAAATCGCCCGGCGATACGCCGGGCAGCGCCCGACCCGCCCCACAGGGCGGGCGCTTCTCGCCCACCCTCGGGTCGGGCGCTGTCCTCTGTGGAGAAGGAATGGAAACCGACATGACTCTTGCTGACGACCTCTGGTTCACCCCCTCGCAGTGTTTCGTTGCCGGCAGATGGCAGGACGCGCTTTCGGGCGAGACCCTTGCGCTGGAAGACCCCTCCTGCGGCGAACCCATCGCGCAGATCGCCCGGGGCGGCGCGGCGGATGTGGATGCGGCGGTGGCCGCGGCGCGCGCGGCGATGACGGGCGAGTGGGGCCGGGCGAGCGCGGCCGAGCGCGGGCGCGTGCTGGCGCGCCTGGGCGCGCTGGTTCTGGAGCGGGTCGAGGTGCTCGCCCGGCTGGAGGCGACCGATGTGGGCAAGCCGCTGAAACAGGCGCGTGCCGATGCGCAGGCTCTGGCGCGCTACATGGAGTTCTACGCCGGCGCCGCCGACAAGCTGATGGGCGAGACCATCCCCTATCTCGACGGCTACACGGTCTATACCCTGCGCGAGCCGCACGGGGTGACGGCCCATATCGTGCCCTGGAACTACCCGATGCAGATCATCGGACGCAGCGTCGGGGCGGCACTGGCCGCCGGCAATGCCTGCGTGCTGAAACCGGCCGAGGAAGCCTGCCTGACGGCGCTGGCGTTTGCCGATCTGGCGCTGAAGGCGGGCCTGCCGGCGGGTGCGCTGAACGTGGTGCCGGGGCTGGGCGAAGAGGCCGGTGCTGCGCTGGCGGCGCATCCCGGGGTGGACCACATCTCCTTCACCGGCTCGGTCGGGGTCGGCAGCCTGATCCAGGCGGCGGCAGCGAAAAACATCGTGCCGGTGACGCTGGAGCTTGGCGGCAAGTCGCCGCAGCTTGTCTTTGACGATGCCGACATCGACGCGGCGCTGCCGTTCCTGGTGAACGCCGGCATTCAGAACGCCGGGCAGACCTGTTCGGCAAGCTCGCGCATCCTCGTGCAGCGCGGCGTTTACGACCAGGTGCTGGAACGCATGGCGGCACGATACCGCGAATTGCGGGTCGGCCCGGCGCTGGCGGATCTTGACGTGGGGCCGTTGATCTCGGCCCGGCAAAAGGAGATCGTCGAGGGCTTCCTGGCGCAGGGCGGCGATCTGGAGCGCGCGGGCGAGGCGCAGGTGGCGGCGGAGGCGCCCCCGGGCGGCCATTACGTGGCGCCGGTGCTGTTTTCGCGGGTCGGCTCGGGCCATGCGCTGGCGCAGGCCGAAATCTTCGGCCCGGTGCAGGTGGTGATGCCTTTCGCGGACGAGGACGAGGCGCTGGCGATCGCCAACGGCACCGACTACGGGCTGGTGGCCTCGGTCTGGTCGCGCGACGGCGCCCGGCAGATGCGCCTGGCCAGGCGGCTGCGCGCGGGCCAGGTGTTCGTCAACAACTACGGCGCAGGCGGCGGGGTGGAACTGCCCTTTGGCGGGGTCGGCAAGTCGGGCCATGGGCGCGAAAAGGGTTTCGAGGCGCTTTACGGCTTCAGCCGGCTGAAAACCGTGGCGGCGCATCATGGCTGAGCGGGGCCGCGTGCGAGCGTCGCGCGCGCGGGCGCAAGGCGGGCCGCACCCGGCGCAGCGCGCGGCCCGACGGGCGCTGCCGACGCGCTCAGTCCATTTTCATGCGCTGCCCGGTGGCCATCATCCAGTGGTGCGGCTGGTGGTGCATCCCCGAGGCCAGGATTCCGTAAAAACCGAGCGCCTTCAGGCGGGGCATGTCGGCCGCGGGTACGGTCACGTTCAGCACGGCGCCATTTTCGGTTTTCCGGGCCGTGTAGGTCCAGCCGTCGGTGCCGTTCATCACCCGGGCATGGGCAAGAACCATGCGCTGGATCGACGGCGCGACATCGGGGGCGCCGGTGACGACAAAGCGCATGCCGCCCTCGATCGGCGTGCCCACGGCGTGCGAATCGATGGTCACGACATCCATGTCGCGCAGATGGTCGCGCAGCGCGTCGATATCGACCGTGCTCCAGTCGGTATCCGGGTCGGCTTCGAGCACGGCGACGACCTCGGCAATCGCGGCAAAGGCAGACTGGCCCGGTTCGCTCAGCGGCGAGCCGCCGACGCCGGCGGGCTTGCCGCCCGTGCCCATGCCCGTGACCATGCCCGTGCCCATGCCCGTGGCTTCGCCGCCCCCGTGCATCTGGCCGGCGCCCATGGAATGGGTCATCTGTGCGCCCTGCATCGTCATGTTGGCGGCGGGCGTGCCCTGGGCCAGCGCAAGGCCCGGCAAGGCCAGCGCTGCGGTGAGGATCAGTATTTTCGGCATTGGCGTTTCTCCATGTCCTGTCTTGATGTCCTGGCTGCCGCCCTCTTGCCAAAAGAAATGCCCCCGGTAACATGATAAAGATCATGCCAAACGATTTTTTTTGCCGACTTGAGGATATTCCCTGCCGGCGGGTCGCGCTGGCGCGGGGGGCGCTGGTGTTTCAGCGCGGCGACCGGGTGCGCGATTTCTACCGCGTGCTGGACGGCGAGGTTCACCTGTTGCGCCGGCAGCCGGACGGGGCGGCCTTCATCCTTCAGCGGGCCCATGCCGGCGACGTGCTGGCCGAGGCCTCGGTTGGCACGCCCGTTTTTCACTGCGGTGCCGAGGCGGTGACGCGCGCGCAGCTGGCGGTCTGGCCGGCGGCCCGGGTTCGTCGCCTGATCGAAACCGACCAGGGCGCGGCGGCGGGCTATTCCCGGCACCTGGCGCGCCAGCTTCGCGCGGCGCGCATGCGCGCCGAGATCCTTTCGTTGCGTCGGGTGGCCGAGCGGCTGGACGCCTGGCTGGCCTGGCATGACGGGGTTCTGCCGGAAACCGGGCAGATGGCCGCTCTGGCGCGGGACCTGAACGTGAGCGCCGAAGCGCTGTACCGCGAGATGGCGCGGCGGCGAAAGCGCCAGGCGCGCCCTGGCGGGCAACGAAAACGGCATGAGGAAACAGCGATGAGGAAACAGGCATGAGACTGGCGGGAAAGACGGCGGTGGTGACCGGCGGGGCCTCGGGTTTTGGCGAAGGCATCGTGCGCAGGTTCGTGGCGGAGGGCGCCCGGGTGATGGTGGCCGACATCAACGCGGCGGGCGCGCGGGCGCTGGCCGACGAACTGGGCGAGGCGGCACTGGCGCAGGCGGTCGATGTATCGGACCGGGGCTCGGTCGATGCCATGGCCCGGGCGGCGCTTTCGGCCTTCGGGCGGCTCGACATTCTGGTGAACAACGCCGGGGTCACGCATCTGCCGGCGCCTCTGGAGGAGGTGAGCGAGGAGGATTTCGACCGGGTGATGGCGGTGAACGTGAAGTCGGTCTATCTGAGCGCGCGCGCGCTGGTGCCGCACATGAAGGCGAACCGCTCCGGGGCGATCCTGAACGTGGCCTCGACCGCCGGCGTCAGCCCGCGGCCGCGGCTGAACTGGTACAACGCCTCGAAGGGCTGGATGATCACCGCGACGCGCACCATGGCGGTGGAACTGGCGCCCGCCGGCGTGCGGGTCAATGCGATCAACCCGGTGGCGGGCGAGACGCCGCTTCTGAAAAGTTTCATGGGCGGCGAGGACACGCCCGAGGTTCGCGCGAAGTTTCTGGCGACGATTCCGCTGGGCCGCTTTTCCACGCCCGAGGACATGGGGGCCGCCGCCGTCTTCCTGTGTTCGCAAGAGGCCTCCATGATCACCGGCGTGGCGCTGGAGGTGGACGGCGGGCGGTGTATCTGAGCGGCAGGCCGGGGGTTTCGCACCCCCGGACCCCCGCGGGATATTTGGCGACAGAAGAAGCGAAGGGGTGGCAAGATGAAGGCGGGCAGGCGGAACCTGATTACCGATGTGGCCGGTTTGCGGGTGGGCAATGCCTCGGACGAGGGG
>JALSRF010000047.1 GCA_026984895.1 Paracoccaceae bacterium | reverse complement strand
CACGGGCCGTTGCAACTGGTCAGCCGGCCGCTGATGGTGCTGATGCTGGATACCGGCGATGCGGTGATGAAAGACAGCCTGGATACGGCCGAAGCGCGGTTTCGCGCCGCCGGCGGCAGCGTCTGGCGCATGTCGCCGGCCGATGTGGAGGCACCGGGGCTGAGCCCGGCGGCAGCGGCGGCGATGCTGCTGTGCATGAGCTACCCGATCATTCACGCGGCGGCGCTGGCGCTCGGGTTCGACCCGGACCGCCCGGCAACGCTGTCCAAGGTCACGCAGACGACATGACCTCGCGATTCGCTCTGGCGCGCGGCACCGCCCGGCGCGACAACCGGCTCCGGCCGGCGGCCGGCATCGGCACACTGCCCGGCGAACCGGCGCGCCCCGGCAGGGGGCGGGCGGATCGCCGCGCCCTGGCCGGGCGCCCATGCGGTGCACAGGCCCGCGCGCTGGCGCCGGGCGGCGCGTTGCGGCGGCGCCCGCCGGTGCCGTGGGGTCCGCCGGTGCCGTGGGATCGGAGCGAAGCACCGTCATCGAGGGAGGGCAGGCCATGAGCAACAAGGCAGGGTCGGGCGGCGCGCACCAGCCGGGCGCGGACCGGCCGGGCAGGGCGGCGCAGGCGGGGGCGGCGCAGGCGGGGGCGGACGGGCTCTGGGTCTGCCCGGAGCGCCTGTTCGACGGACAGCGCCTGCGCGCGGGGCGCGCGGTCCTGCTGCGAGGCGGCCGGGTCGAGCGGCTGGAGAATGCCGAGCGCCTTCGGCCGGACGCCGCGCGCGTGCATGTCGCCGGCGTGCTCACGCCGGGGTTCGTGGACCTGCAGGTGAACGGCGGCGGCGGCGTGCTGCTCAACAACACCCCCAGCGCCGAGGCCATGGCGCGCATCGCCGCGGCGCACCGTGGTTTCGGCACAGTGGCGCTGCTGCCCACGCTGATCACCGACCGCCCCGAAAAGATGGAAGCCTGCGCCGCCGCCGCGATCGAGGCGCAGGGCACGCCGGGCGTTGTCGGGGTGCATCTGGAAGGCCCGCATATCAGCCGGGCGCGCCGGGGCACCCATGCCGCGCGGTTCATCCGCGCACTGGACAACCATACCCAGACCGTTGTCGCCGGGCTGCGCGCCGCCGGCGTGCCAGTGATGATCACGCTGGCCCCCGAAGCGGCCAGCCCGGATCAGATCGGGCGCCTGGCCGAAACCGGCGCGGTCGTTTCGATCGGCCACACCGATGCCACGGCCGAGCAGTTCCGCGCGGCCCGCGCGGCGGGCGCGCGCTGCGTGACCCATCTGTACAACGCCATGTCGCCCATGCGCGGCCGCGCGCCGGGGGTGACCGGGGCGGCGATCAACTCGGACGCCTGGACCGGGCTCATCTGCGACGGCGTCCATGTGGCCGATGAAATGCTGGCGCTGGCCCTGCGCGCCCGCCCGGTGGCCGACCGCGCGTTTCTGGTCTCCGATGCCATGCCCACCGTTGGCGGTCCCGACTCGTTCAGCCTTTACGGTAATGAAATCAGGGTCGTGGAGGGGCGTCTGGTCAATGCCGAAGGCGCGCTTGCCGGCGCGCACACCACCATCGCCCAGGGGCTGGCCCGGCTGGTGAACGTGCTGGGGGTCGCGCCCGATGCGGCGCTGCGCATGGCGGTGACGACGCCTGCGCGCCTCATGGGGCTGGATGCGCTGGCCGTTCCCGACGGGCGCCGGGCCGAGGACCTGCTGGTGCTGGATGCGCAATACGCGCTGCGTGGCACGCTCTGCGCGGTTCTGGGCGGCTGATCCCGCACGAAAGGCCGACCGCCCGGTGCGAACGGGCCGGGCCTCGCCCGGGCCTCGTCCGGGCCGCAGTCGGGCCTCGGTCGTGCCTCGCCCGGGCCTCGGTTGCGCCTTGCCCGGGCCTCGGTTGCGCCTTGCCCGGGCCTCAGCGGTGGCCGGAAAAGACCCCGAGCTCGGTGTAGGTGTTGGCGCCGATGGTGTGGGTCAGCGACATCGTGCCCGCGGCGCGGAATCCGTTTTGCCCGTTGCCCGGATTGACCCCGCCGATCAGGCCCTGGTAGCTGCCGTTCGAGGTGGTATCGGTCGCGCTGTCAAGCCCGCCACCGGTGACGCCGCTGGCGGCAAAGGTGCCGTCGGACAGGATGCTGGTCGTCGGCAGCGTGACATTGGCGAAGGTTTCGCCTGGAACCGGTCCGGTTTTCAGCACCTCGACGCGGTTCTTGATGGAGCCGCCAATGGTCTTGGCGCCGAAATCGGCGTTGAGAATGTAGCTGCCGTTGATGGCAACCAGGCCGGAGCCGCCGTTTATCGTGCCGGTGGGCGAGCCGAGCGTGCCCACATACTGACCCGAATAGGTGCCCGTTCCCGATGTCGGCAGCAACGAGGTGCCGAACCTGGTGTAGCGCGCAACCTGGCCGAAGGTGCTGGCGCCGGTACCTCCGACATTGCTTGAAACGCCAATGGTTGTTGCCGTGACACCGGAAGAGCCGGTGCTGGAGTTGTCGGTATAGGCGATGATGTCGAAGGTGTTGTCGGCGGCACTTGTCGCGGCGGCATCGAAACGCAGGTGGTCAAGCGCCGTGTCGCGGGCCGGGGCCGCAATGGGATTGCCCGCGCCGTCGCTGAACCCTGCGGGCGCGCCGCTGGCCGGGACGCTGCCCGAGACATTCGCGTTGCCGAGCACTTTCGTGCCCAGACCGGGAAGCGGCGGCGAGACCGCGGGCCCGCCGCAGGCAGACAGGCCGAGAGCGGCAAGAACGGTTACAAGACGAAACTGGTTGGTCAACATGGGGGTCCTCACGCGGTTTGGCAGCTACATAGTGTATCGGTATTGGCGGGTAAACCGGTTGCGGGAATTTTCGCAAAAGCCGTGGTTTCCGTGCAAATTCCGGGCAAATCCCGGCGACGTCATGGAAACATTCATGCCATTTAGCCGGCGCAGTCCACGAAGACGCAAGAACGACGCGCCGCCCGCGCAGGCCGCCCGAAAAACGGCCCGGCCGCGTGCGCCATTGCGCCGCGCCTGTGCGGCAGTGTCGTTTCGCCATCTGGCCGGAACGCAGGCGCGGAGGCGGGAACGCAGGCGCGGAGGCCAGGGCCGGGCGCGCCGGGCGGGGTGGACGGGCGGCCTGCGCGGGGCGCGCCGTGCCCCATTCCCCCTTGCGCCTTTGCGGCCCGCGCCATAGAAGAACGGCTGATCCACACGCGCCGCGCGGATGCGGCCCCGAACTTGCAGCAAAGGACGATGACATGCAGGTCACAGAGACCCTGAACGAAGGCCTGAAACGCGCCTATCACTTCACCTTGAGCGCGGGCGAACTGGAGGCGAAGGTCACCGAGAAGCTGGCCGAGGCACAGCCCGAGATCGAAATGAAGGGGTTTCGCAAGGGCAAGGTGCCGATGGCGCTGCTGAAAAAGCAGTTCGGGCCGCGCGTCATGGGCGAAGCGCTGCAGGAAAGCATCGACGGCGCCATGAGCGAACATTTCGAGAAAAGCGGCGATCGTCCCGCTCTGCAGCCCGAGGTCAGGATGACCAACGAGGACTGGAAGGAAGGCGACGACGTCGAAGTCGAGATGAGCTATGAGAAGCTGCCCGATGTGCCCGAGGTGGACCTGTCTTCGATCAAGCTGGAAAAACTGGTGGTGAAGGCGGACGATGCGTCGGTAGAGGAAGCGCTGAAGAACCTGGCCGAAAGCGCGCCCGACTTCAAGGACCGCAAGAAAGGCGCGAAGGCCCGGGAGGGCGATCAGGTGGTGATCGACTTTCTTGGCAAGGTCGATGGCGAAGCCTTCGAGGGCGGCGCCGCGCAGGACTATCCGCTGGTTCTCGGCTCGGGCAGCTTCATTCCCGGTTTCGAGGATCAGCTTGTCGGGGCCAGGGCGGGCGACGAACTGGATGTGAAGGTCACCTTCCCGGCCGAATACGGGGCCGAACACCTGGCCGGAAAGGACGCGGTCTTTGCCTGCACGATCAAGGCGGTGAAAGAACCGGTGGCGGCCGAAATCGACGACGCGTTCGCCAGCAAGTACGGCGCCGAGAACCTGGACGACCTGAAACGCCAGATTTCCGAGCGGCTGGAAACCGAATATGCCCAGGCCGCGCGCCAGGTGATCAAGCGCAAGCTTCTCGACCAGCTTGACGACCTGGTCAGCTTCGAGCTGCCGCCCAGTCTGGTGGACGCGGAAGCCGGGCAGATCGCGCATCAGCTCTGGCACGAGGAACATCCCGAAGAGAAGGGCCACGATCACGCCGAGATCGAGACGACGGACGAACACCGCGCCCTTGGCGAACGCCGGGTGCGCCTTGGTCTGCTGCTGGCAGAGATCGGGCGCAATGCCGGGATCGAGGTCAGCGATGCCGAAATGACCAACGCGGTCATGGCGCAGGCGCGTCAGTATCCGGGGCAGGAAAAGGAATTCTTCGATTTCGTGCAGCAGAACCCGCAGATGCGCCAGCAAATTCAGGCGCCGCTGTTCGAAGACAAGGTCGTGGACCACATCCTGGAACAGGCGGACGTGACCGAAAAGACGGTGAAAAAGGACGCGCTGGAAAAGGCGCTGGAAGCGCTGGACAAGGACTAGGGTCGGGACCCATTCATCCTGCGCCACTGGTTTGACAGATTTTTTTCGGTGACCAGGCGCGGGGCGCAGGTCAATCTGGCTGATTTTCAAAGCTCTGCAACGCAGTCAGCGGGAAAATCCGTCAAATCCGAAGGACGCCGATCTGGCTTCGTCCCAGCGTCTCGGCGCGCTTGCAAATGGGGCCACCATTCCCGGCGCGCGCCAAACCGCTGTCATTTCGCCGGATCAGCGCCAGTGATGCAGGATGAATGGGTCCTGACCCTCTGGGGTCAGGTCCGGGGATTGCGCCGCGGGCCGTGCCCGCGCCGCGGTGCCTCCGGCGGGGATATTTCGGGACAGAAGAAGAGGCGGGGGCCGTTGCGTTCGGCAGGCCGGCGCGCGCTGCGCTTCGGGGCGCGGCGGAGCATGGTGTCGGGCCGCTGGGCCTGGCGGATCCCCGGGCTGCCGCCCGGGCCGGCGGAATGCGGTGTCGCGTGGCCCGGCCAGCCATGGTGTGGCCTGGCGTGGTGTGGCCTGGCGCGGTGTGGTGTGGCGTGGTGTGCAATGCGTGCCGGCGGATTTCAGCGCGGCTCGACGTGCAGGAAGATTTCCGGTTCGGGGCG
>JALSRF010000046.1 GCA_026984895.1 Paracoccaceae bacterium | reverse complement strand
GTGGCGGACCACCGCCTGCGCGCTCAGCATGTCGGCGGGCTCGTCGAAGCCGCCGCCCAGGCCATCGACCACCACCATGTCGTAGCGCGCAAGACGGCTGGACAGCGCATTGCCCGCGGCCCCGCCGCTGACCACCAGCGGCTTGTTCACCGCCACCGCGCTGCCGTCCGAGCGCGGCACATAGGAACCGCCGATGGGCAGCAGCGCCGCCTTCAGGTTCAGGAACCCGTGCCCGAAGGTGGCATCGTATCCATGGCGCACGCTTGGCGAGAACTGGACGTAGCCGTCATGCGGATAGAACCCGTTGTCGGCCGAGGCCAGAAGCCGCGCACGCAGTTCCTTCGCACTCAGGTAGGGAAAGGCTTCGGCGAGGACCGCCATCGCCCCGGCCACCTGCGGCGCGGCATAGGAGGTGCCGCCGCCAAAGTGATAGACGGTATCGCCGTCCGCCGAGGCGCCCCAGTTGGCCCCGTCCGCGGCCATGCACCAGGCCGCCGCCTCCAGGCACCGCGACGAAACGATCTGCGCCGAAACCACCTTTCCGCCCGGATGATCCAGATGCGGCACGCCGTTCACGACCGCAATCCACGCGTTTTCAAGCTGCGGCTTCACCACCGGCAATCCGGCCATCAGATCCGTCGTGGTGCGCGTCCTGTCGTTGGAGGCGGCAAAGACCACCACCGTGTCCTGCGCCAGCGACTCCATGGAATTGTACCACGACGCCCCCATGGTCGAACCGAAAGTCGCCGAGAAATCCGCCGGCGTCGCGGCGCGCTCGGCGCCGGACCCGTCCACCACCCCCCAGGAGTTGTTCTGGACCACCGCGCCGTAGGCCCGGGCCTGCTGGTTGGCGGCGATGATCGCCGGGATGTCGATCACGCTGGTCACGGCATCGGCGTTCTTGCCCAGAAGCAGGTTGGCCTCCGGCGCCACGCCGACGATTTCCCCGTAGTCCTTGCTGCCGGCTGCGATCGAGGCCACATGGGTGCCATGCTCGTCCGGCCCCGGATCATAGGCCCCGCCCGGGGTGACGATGGTCTTGCCGGTGAATTCGAGGTGGCTCTGCAGGAAACCGGCATCGACGATGGAAATCCACTGACCGGCCCCGGTCAGCCCGACCGCGCGGGCGTATTCCAGCCGCGCGTTCACCGGTGCATTGCTGGTGTAGTTGCTGGTCCCGTCGGTCCAGATCACCGCCTGCTTGACAAACTGGGCCGATGCGCGCAGCGCCTGGGCGGTGGCTTCGAAGGGCGAAAAATCCGACACATAGTAGCCCGACAGCACATTGTCGGAAAACAGCGGCAGGCCGGCACCGCCCGCGCCAATCCCGTTTATCGGGTCAACCTGGCAGGCGCCAAGCAATCCAAGGGCGGCCAGTCCACCACCGACAGCCCTGAGATTCTTCCACGTCATTTGCGCCCCCCGACACAATGATCACCCTGAAATACCCGACGCATGACATTCACCGCGCGTGGCCGCCCTGATATCACGGCAAAAGAGGTGCCCGCAGCATTGTCACAGGCAGACCCCCGAAAACAAGCCGTTTTCAATGACAATTGGAACGAAAAAGGTGCACTTGTGCCGTTTGTGCACAGGTTTCGCCCGCTTGCGCAGCCGGCCGGGAGGACCCGTGCGCGGGATTTTCGCCGCGCGAGCGCGCCGCGTGCAGCCTGCCCCGCGCCGTGACCCGCGCCGTGACCTGCGCCCGCAGAACGCCCCGTCTGCGCCCCGTCTGCGCGCGACCGACCCCCCGTCGGCGCGGCATCCGCCCCGCAGAGCGCCTCCGCCGGGCCTCCCCGCAAGGCACCTGGTACCCGCGGCCGGACTTGAACCGGCACGGCCTTTCGGCCTGGGGATTTTAAGTCCCCTGTGTCTACCATTCCACCACGCGGGCCAGACGGCGGCGACAATAGCCGCTTGCGGGGCCTTGTAAAGCGGCGCGCCTTGGGCCAGCTTGTGGGCATGTTTCCGTTTCGCGATCACAACCCATCCAGCACCACGCCGGTGGTGACCATGACGTTGATTGCGCTCAACGTCCTTGTCTTCGTGCTTTCGCTTTCGGCCACCGGATCCGAACGCGCCACCTATGCCTTCTACAACGACTGGGCCCTGGTGCCGGCCTATGTCACCTCGGGCCAGCACCTCTATTCGGTGATCACATCCATGTTTCTGCACGGCGGTTTCATGCATCTAGCCGGCAACATGCTGTTTCTCTGGATCTTCGGAGACAACCTGGAAGACGAGATGGGCCATGTCGGCTTCTTGCTGTTCTACCTGGCCGCAGGCGCAGTTGCCGCGGCGGCGCAGGTGGCCGCGGGGCCGTATTCGCAGGTGCCGATGCTGGGCGCTTCGGGGGCAATCGCCGGGGTGATGGGGGGCTACCTGCTGCTGTATCCGAAGGCGCGGGTGGATGTGCTGTTCTTCATCGTCATCTTCGTCCAGGTGATCGCCGTGCCGGCCTGGGTGGTGCTCAGCATCTGGTTCGTCGTGCAGCTGTTCAGCGGGATCGGGGCCGCCGACATGGCCGGAGGCGTCGCCTACTGGGCGCATGCGGGCGGCTTTGTCGCCGGGATCGCGTTCACCCTGCCGATCTGGCTGAGGCGGGGCGGGGCCGGATACTGGACGCGCACGCAAGGGGCGCCGCCCCATGCCCCGGCCCGTTACCGCATCGGGCGCAGCCATGTGCCCACGGTGCGGCGCCACCGGCGCTGAGCCGGCGCGCGGCGAAAGCGCTGCCGAAACCGAGGCCGAAGACGAAACCCAGGGACGAAACCGAGACCGAAACCGCGACCGGGCCGCGTGCGCCTCAGCGTCCGCGGATCAGCGACGAAAACGTTTCGAAAAGCGGGCCATTGGCGCAGATGATCTCGCCATCGGCAAGAACGTCGCCGCCCGGGCGCAGCGGCTCGACCAGTGCGCCCGCCTCGCGCGCGATCAGCAGGCCGGCGGCCATGTCCCAGGGGTGCAGGCGGCGCTCCCAGAAGCCCTCGTAGCGCCCGGCCGCCACATAGGCCAGATCCAGCGCCGCCGCGCCCCAGCGGCGCACCCCGGCGCAGCCGGGCAGCAGGCGGGCCAGGTCCTGCAGGGTCTCGGGCAGGTCCGCGCGCCCGCCGAACGGAAGCCCGGTGGCGAAGATCGCCTCGATCATCCGGCTGCGCGCCGATACCCGGATGCGGGTTTGGTTCATGAACGCCCCCTGCCCCTTTTCGGCGGCGAACAGTTCGTCCTTGGCCGGGTCGAAGACGACGCCGGCCACCACCTCGCCCTTGTGTTCGAGCGCGATCGACACCGCCCAGTGCGGCAGGCCGTGCAGGAAATTGGTGGTGCCGTCGAGCGGGTCCACGATCCAGCGCCGGGTCGGGTCTTCCCCCTTTACCTCGTCGCTTTCCTCGCCCATCCAGCCGTAGGTCCGGCGCGCCGTGGTCAGTTCGTCCCGGATGATCCTTTCGGCGGCCAGGTCGGCGCGGCTGACGAAATCGCCCGCCCCCTTCATCGAGACCTGCAGGTTCTCGACCTCGCGGAAGTCCTTGACCAGTGAACGCCCCGCCTTGCGCGCGGCCTTGATCATGATGTTGAGGTTGGCACTGCCCTGCATGGTCATTCTCCGGAAACGTCAGGGGCCGCGTATAGTGCGCGCCCCGCCCCTTGCCAAGACCAAAGCCGCCGCCGCCCGCCAATGCGCCGCCGGCGCCGCCGCGCAACGCCGGGCTATGGCGAACGGTCGAACTTGGTCGAAAGGTGGATCAGGCTTTCCGAGCCGCGCACCCCGGGAATGCCGCCGATCCGGTCAAGCACCGCATCCAGCGCGGCGGTGGTCCCGGCGGAAATGCGCAGGATCATGTCGAAGCGCCCGCTGGTGCTGTGGCAGGTTTCGACCTCGCGCATCGAGGAAATGCGCCCCACCACCGCCGCGGTCGCGCGCGGCTCGATCTGCAGCAGAGCCGTCGCATGGATCCGCCGTCCGAGCACCGCCTCGCCAAGGCGCACCGTGTAGCCGGCGATGACACCGCCGCGCTCCAGCCGCTCGATCCGCGCCTGCACCGTCGAACGCGCCACGCCAAGACGGCGCGCCAGGGCCGAAACCGGCGTGCTGCTGTCTGCGATCAGCGCCGCGAGAAGCTTCGAATCCAGCTCATCCATGCAAGTTACCCGTTTTTTCGTTATTATGATGAATATATACCGCAAAACAACATATTTGACAGATGAATTCACCACGGAAATCAGATGCAATGGCCGCGCGATCCCAGCCGTGGAAGCGCCCCGGCCGGAAACGGCGGCGCCTTCGGGGCGCAAGCGGGGTCGCGCTGAAGTCGCCCCGGGATCGAGGCCGCCATGAACGCCATGAAACAGTCGAAACCCCTCTGGCCGGATCCGGTCAGCTATCTGGTTCGAAACCGGCCCGAGCGGCCGATTGCATTCTTTTCGCCGGGCGCGCTGCACTCGCGCGCGCGCCGGTTCATCGAAGGCTTCCCGGGGCTGGTCAGCTACGCGCTCAAGGCGAACCCCGAGGCCGTGGTGCTGGACAACCTGATCGCCAGCGGCATCGACACCTTCGACGTGGCGTCGCCCGCGGAAATGGAACTGGCACGAAACGCGTCGCCGCGCGCGGTGCTGCACTACAACAACCCGGTGCGCAGCCCCGACGAAATTCGCGCCGCGGCACGCCGGTCCATCCGCTCGGCTTCGGTGGACAGCCTGCGCGAACTCGAAAAACTGGCCCGGGTCCTTGGCGGCCGCGGCAGCGATCTGGAAATCGCCGTGCGCTTCAAGCTGGAATGCGCCGGGGCAACCTACGATTTCAGCGAGAAGTTCGGCGCGACGCCTGCCCGTGCGGCAACGCTTCTGAAACGGGTGGCGCAGCTGGGCTTTGCGCCGGCGCTGTGCTTCCATCCCGGAACCCAGTGCCGCAAACCCGAAGTCTGGGCCACCTATATCGCCGGCGCGGCCGCCATCGCGGCCACAGCCGGGGTCGGCATCGCCCGGCTGAACGTGGGCGGGGGCTTCCCCTCGCACCGGCTGAACGACGATCCGCCGCAACTGGAGCGGACGTTCGAGGCAATCGACACCGCCTGTCGCCGGGCTTTCGGCGGCAGCGCTCCGGCGCTGGTGTGCGAACCCGGGCGCGCGCTGGTGGGCGACGCCTTTGCGCTTGCCGTTCGCATCAAGGCGCTGC
>JALSRF010000045.1 GCA_026984895.1 Paracoccaceae bacterium | reverse complement strand
GCATGGACCCCAAAGCCGCAGACTGACAGCGCCCGGGGCCGCGGCCAGAAAAGGGCCGCAGGCAGAAGGCGCGCAAGGGCCTGCCTCCTTTGGGAGACGCGAAGGGAGGCCTGCCCCCCTGCCCCCTTGCCCGCGCCGCTTTTTCTTCCCGCGCGAATTTTGCGCAAAGCGCGTCCGGGACAACCGCCCTGCCCGCCGCCACAAGAGGCAGAAGCGTCCCGGAAAACCGCAGGAACAGCGCAACGGCCGCGGCCCGGCCGTGCCCCGCAGCCCGATGGCCTTGCCGCCTTGCCACCGCCCCGCTTGCCACCGCCTCGCTTGCCGCCTTGCCACCGCCCCGCGCTTTGGCCACCGCCTCGCGCTTTGCCGCCCTTTTTTCCGGCGCCTCGCTTTTCCGGCGCCCTCGCTGCCCCTGCCGCCGGCCGGCGCGTGCACGCGACAGGCCCCGCCCGGGGGGCGGTCGGCAAGCCGCAGCCCCCTTGCCCAATTTCAAGACCCGATTTCAAGGCGATGCCCCCGCAGGGCGTGGCGCCGATCAGAAGGCGGCCCGGGCGCGCCAGAGCCGCCCGGTTTCCAGCCGGGATGCGCCAGGTTTCCGTCCGGTTTTCAGGCAGTTGTCAGCCGGTTTTCACGCTGTTTCCAGCATGCCCTTTTCGGCGGCAAGTTCCTTCATCCGCTTTTGCAGCTTCTCGAAGGCGCGCACTTCGATCTGGCGAATGCGCTCCCGGCTGACGCCATACTGCTCGGACAGCGCTTCCAGCGTCACCGGCCGGTCTTCCAGCCGGCGCTGGCGCAGGATGTCCTGTTCGCGCGCGTTCAGCACGTCCATCGCCTCGACCAGGAGCGCGCGGCGCGCTTCAAGCTCGTCCCGGGCCTCGAATTCCGAGGCCTGGTCGGCGCTTTCGTCCTCCAGCCAGTCCTGCCACTGGGTGGAGCCCTCGCCATCGCTGCCCACGGTCACGTTCAACGAGGCATCGCCCCCCGAAAGGCGGCGGTTCATCGACACGACCTCGCTTTCGCTCACGCCCAGATCGCTTGCGATCTTCCTGACGTTTTCGGGGCGCAGGTCGCCTTCTTCCAGCGCGCCGATGCGGGCCTTGGCCTTGCGCAGGTTGAAGAACAGTTTCTTCTGGGCGCTGGTGGTGCCCAGTTTGACCAGGCTCCAGCTGCGCAGGATGTATTCCTGAATGCTGGCGCGAATCCACCACATCGCATAGGTCGCCAGGCGAAAGCCCTTTTCCGGGTCGAAGCGTTTCACCGCCTGCATCAGGCCCACGTTGGCTTCCGAGATCACCTCGGCCTGGGGCAGGCCGTAGCCGCGATAGCCCATGGCGATCTTGGCCGCCAGGCGCAGGTGGCTTGTCACCAGCTTGTGCGCGGCGGAACTGTCCTCGTGGTCCACCCAGCGCTTGGCCAGCATGTATTCCTCTTCCGGCTCCAGCATGGGAAACTTGCGGATTTCCTGAAGATAACGGTTCAGCCCCTGTTCCGGCGACGGCGCCGGCAGATTGGTGTAGTTGCTCATGTGCTCCTGTTGCCCCTCAATCGCCCCAATGTTTCGAGGCTTAACATAAGATAGGCAGTCGTCCCGCCCGCTTCAAGATGTCCGCATAGGAAACATCTCCTAATTCCATATGAAGCCACATTCCTTTCCTGCCAGAAAACGCCCGGAAGGTCACGCGGATGTGCGGATGTGTTGTGCATGAACCCGCGATACGGGCGCCCGCGCGCCGCTTCGGGCCGCGCCCGGGCATCAGGCGCGCAGCACGTCAGGCAGGCAGCACGTCAGGCAGGCAGCACGTCAGGCGCGCAGCACGTCAGGCGCGCAGCACATCGAGCAACCCGGCCATGTCGGCGGGCAATGCCGCCTCGAAACGCAGCGCCGCGCCGCTCACCGGGTGGCGAAAGCCCAGCACCGCCGCATGCAGCGCCTGGCGCGCGAAAGCCCCGACCGCCGCGCGTTGCGCCGCGCCCAGTGCCCGGGCACCGATCCGGCGCCGCCCGCCGTAAAGCGAATCGCCAACCAGCCCGTGGCCGGCATGGGCCATATGCACCCGGATCTGGTGGGTGCGCCCGGTCTCCAGCCGGCATTCGACAAGCGCCAGCGCGCCCGGATCGCCGAACCGTTCCAGCACCCGGGCGCGCGTCACCGCGTGCCGGCCGCGCGAAAATGTCACCGCCTGTTTCTGCCGGTCGTGCCTGTGGCGGTCCAGCCGGGTGGTGATCTTCATCACGTTTCCGGTTTCGAAGCTGACCCCTTTCACCGAGCGCAGGCGCGCATCGGCCGCATCGGGCACGCCATGGACCAGCGCCAGGTAGGCGCGCTCGACGCTGTGGCGTTCGAACTGGGCCGCCAGCCCGTGATGCGCGGCATCGGATTTCGCCACCACCAGCAACCCGCTGGTTTCCTTGTCGATCCGGTGCACGATCCCCGGGCGCGCGACCCCGCCGACCCCCGAAAGCGAGGGGCCGAAACGGTGCAGCAGCGCGTTCACCAGCGTGCCCGAGGGCGAGCCCGGCGCCGGGTGCACCACCATCCCGGCGGGCTTGTCCACCACCGCCAGATCGGCGTCCTCCCAGACCACGTCCAGGGCGATGTCCTCGGGGGCCGCATGGCTGGGGGCGGGATCGGGCAGGCGGATGGCATAGGTTTCGCCCGCCCTCACCGAGGCGCTGCGATCGCTCACCACCGTGCCGTCGCGGCGAACCGCTCCCGCCTCGATCAGCCGGGCGATGCGCGCGCGCGAAAGCGCCGCGGCCTCTGGCACCTCGCGCGCCAGTGCCTTATCAAGGCGGCCCGGGGGATTGTCCCCGATGACGACCACCAGTTCAGAGGCCGACATGGGCGCAGACGATGCACCGCAAGCACCGGAGGCAGGGGACGCAGGGGGCGCAGGGGACGCAGGGGATTTGGGCGCGGACATGGGCAGAGCTCCGGTTTCCGATGGCGAGCTTGGCAACCTGCGCATGCTCCGGCGCCTGGTCACGCTGCTGACGATCACCATGATCATCGGACTTCTAGCGATCGTTTCGGCGGTTGTCATCCAGATCAACCGCGCCCCCGCCCCGCTGGTTCTGCCCCGGACGATCACGCTGCCCGCCGGCACGCGGCTGCAGGCCTTCACCAGAGGCGATGGCTGGGTCGCCGTGGTGACCCGGGACAACGAAATCCTGATCTACGATGCCGCCAGCGGCAGGTTGCGCCAGCGCGTTGCCGTGGCCCCGGCCGCACCGGCGGAGCGGCCCTGAATGCCCGGCCCCGGCCTGCTGATCGTGCTGATGGTTGCCGGCCTGGTGCTGGATACGCATTCCACCTGGCTGTGCCTGCGCGCGGGGTATCGCGAAACCAACCCGCTGATGCGCCGGGCCACGCCCACGAGTGTGCTGCGCGCCTCGGCCCGCCTGGGGGCGCTCATGGCTGCGGTTTTCCTGCTCGCCCTGGCGCTGGAATCGCGCCCCGAACTGTTCGACGGGCGCGGCGAAGCGCTGCGCGAAAACCTGCTTTACCTTTTGAGCGTCGCCTCCATCACCAAGATATTCGCGGCGTTCGAAAACTACCTGCTCTACCGTTACGCCACCAACATCGCCACGGGCATCTTCGGGCGCCTCAGACGCCGTGGCAATATCGCGATCGACATGCTGGCGACGCTGTGCGTGGTGGTGCTCCCGGCGATGGCGCTGACCTCGGCGCTGTTTCCGGCGTTTCGCTTCTAGTCAGACCCCTCGGCCATTTCGTCGTCGCCTGTCCGGGGCGCTCGAAGCCGGCGCCCGCCTTTCAGCGACAGGCGACAGGCCCTGAACGCCGGAGACGGGCAGACGGCAGACGGGCAGACGGCAGACGGGGAATGGTACCGCCTCCCCGGTTTGAACGGGGGACCTCTGGATCCACAATCCAGCGCTCTAACCAACTGAGCTAAGGCGGCACGCCAGCGCGATTTACCGCCCGTCCGGCGCAAATGCAAGGGCGCAGCCGCCCCGGCCGGGAAAATCCCGCCCCGCGCCATGCACAACCTTGCTGCGCGCCGATCAAAGAGGTAGCGAAGCCGCACACAGACCGGAGAAGAACAATGGGCATCGACAAGGAAAGCGACGCAGAGACGAATCTGCAGATCGGCCCCACGACGCTGGGAATGGTGCGGATTTACGTCGAGGGCGCGGGGATCGAACTGCCGATGGATTTCGAGCCGGACGAAGCCCGCGAAATCGCCGAGGAAATTCTGGTTGCAGCCAAACGCGCCGAAGCCATGGCAGGGCGCCAGGGTGAGGACAAATAAAGTGGATATTCCTGGCTGAGGCATTGCGATTCGCTTTCGGCGCACAGCAGGAGGTGAAGACGGCACGTTTCGATCCGGCGGATTTCGCGTGCTCGGTGATCCAGCCGCTGTTGCCGGCCAGGGTGCGCGGGGGGAAGCGGCGCGCCGAGCGTCAGGTGCTCAACAGCATGTTCTGGCGGCTGCGTACCGGTGCGCCCTGGGCTGCCCGATCCGGCTGAAACCGCGCGAGGGCCAGGCCCATGACGGGCACGCGGCCGGGCGGACGCTGGCCGCGCTGGCGCGGGGCTGCCGGCTGCCGGCGGATCGCGCCGATGACGGCACTGCCATCCGGGCGTTGGCGGAAAAGCGGGGGGTGCGGGCGGCGATCCCGTCGATGCCGCAGCGCAATCCGCGCAGTGCGCATGACCGAGAGGCTTGCAAGGCGCGCAGCCGGATCGAGCGTTCCTTCAACAAGCCCAAACGTTGCCGCGTGGTTGCAACCCGATGCGACACACGCGACGGCAACAACCCCGCATCTGTCCAAATCGCCTCTGTCAGGATCTGGTTGCGATCGTATGATTCGGGGGTTTGCGCCGCGGGCTGCGCCCGCGCCGCGGTGCCTCTCCGGCGGGGATATTTCAGGACAGAAGAAGAGGCAGGGGCCGTTGCTTTCGCCAGGCCGGCCCGGTGCAAGTGCCGTGCCAGGTGCCGTGTCGCGTGCCGCCCCAGAGCCCGGACAGGACGCGCGCCGCCGGCGTCTGCGCGCACGGGCGTATCTGCGCAAGGCGCTCTGGCGCCCTCTTTGCGACTTCGCCTCTGCGCCAGAGCCGGGACCGGTTCGGGCGGTCACGCGACATGCTTCAGCCGTCCGTCATCTGCGCGGCCCGGACAGACAGGCAGCGGCACCGGGGTCGAGATGGCTG
>JALSRF010000044.1 GCA_026984895.1 Paracoccaceae bacterium | reverse complement strand
GAGAAGGTGAAGAACGACAGATAGGCGAAGAAACGCGCCTTGTAGGGGTATCCGTCGGCGAAATTGTCATCATGCGCCATGTAGCCGAAGGAATAGAGATGCACGAGGCTGGACACGGTCGTGACCACGATCAGCATGATCGAGGTCAGCCGGTCGATGCGCAGCCCCCAGTCGGTGGCGAGCGTACCGCTCTCGATCCAGCGCAGCACCTGGATGTGCTCGGTCTGGGTCGGATCCAGCGTCAGGAAGACGATCCAGCTGAGCAGCGCCGACAGGAACAGCAGCCCCGTGGTCAGCCACTGCGCCGCGGTTTCCCCGATCAGCCGCCAGCCGAAGCCGGCAATGATCGCGCCGATCAGCGGGGCGAAAAGCAGGATGGTTGCCATGGCTCGTTACCCCTTCATCACGTTGACGTCTTCAACGTCGATGGTGCCGCGGTTGCGGAAGAAGGTGACCAGGATGGCCAGCCCGATCGCCGCCTCGGCCGCTGCGACCGTCAGGATGAACATGGTGAACACCTGCCCCACCATGTCCCCGAGAAAGGCCGAGAACGCCACCAGGTTGATATTGACGGCCAGAAGCATGAGTTCGATCGACATCAGCAGGATGATCACGTTCTTCCGGTTCAGGAAAATCCCGAAGATGCCGATGACAAACAGCCCCGCGGCCACGCCAAGGTAATGTTCAAGTCCGACCATCTTGTCCCTCAAGCCTCTTTTTCTTTTCCTGGCGGCGGCGGCGCGCCACCATCACCACACTGGCAAGCATCGCCAGAGGCAGAGCCGCGCGCAGCAGGCTCACAGCCCCTGCCCCGGTTTCACGTCGCGCAGCTCCAGCGCCTTTGCCGGGTCGCGCTGCATCTGGGCAACCACGTTCTGGCGCTTGACCCCGTCCCGGTGACGCAGGGTCAGCACGATCGCGCCGATCATCGCCACCAGCAGGATCAGACCGGCCAACTGGAACAGCAGGATGTAGCGGTCATAGATCAGCTGCCCCAGCGCGGCGGTGTTGTGCACCTCGGCCAGGGGGGGCGTCACCGCGCCGCGCAGCCCCATCGCCTGGTCGGAGAACTGCCAGGCCCCCAGCGCCATGCCCAGTTGCATCAGCAGGATCACCCCGATCAGCAGCGCAACCGGCATGTATTGCGCCATGCCCGCCTTCAACTCTTCGAAATCCACATCCAGCATCATCACCACGAACAGGAACAGCACCATCACCGCGCCCACATAGACGATCACCAGCAGCATGGCGACGAACTCGGCCCCCAGCAGCACGAAGAGCCCGGCCGAGGACAGGAACGCCAGGATCAACCACAGCACCGAATGCACCGGGTTGCGCGACACCACCGTCATCAGCCCGCCGGTCAGCACCGACAGCGCAAAGACGTAAAAGGCAAAATCGGCGACGCTCATCCGTCCCCTCCTTCCTGTTCGGCAAAGACATCGCGGGCGAACCCGAGCGCGCGGGTCATCGCGGGCAGCCCGCCCAGCACCGACATCTGGGTGATCGTTTCGGCGATTTCCTGTTCCGAGGCCCCGGCTTCCAGCGCATGGGCCACCGTCGCCCGGAACATCGGCGCGACCGGCGCGCCCTGCACCGTCATGCCGGCCAGCATCGCCAGCAGCCGGGTGCGCGCATCCAGCCCGCCCTTGTTGACGGCGTTGCCCCAGAACATGTCCATCATTTCCCTGGGCATGGTGGGCATCATCTTTTCCAGCCCCTGCGCCCGGAGCTTTTCCATGGCCGGCTCGAAGGCGCGGACCATGTCCTGGCCCTGGGCCATCATCTGCTCGAAAAGTCTGGCGAATTCACTCATCGGTAGGGCGCGTCCAGTTCCAGGTTGCGGGCAATCTCGGCCTCCCACATCGCGCCGTTTTCAAGGAGCTTTTCCTTGTCGTAGAACAGTTCCTCGCGGGTTTCGGTGGAAAATTCGAAATTCGGCCCCTCGACGATGGCATCCACCGGGCAGGCTTCCTGGCAGAAACCGCAGTAGATGCATTTCGTCATGTCGATGTCGTAGCGCGTGGTGCGGCGCGAGCCGTCTTCGCGCGGCTCGGCGTCGATGGTGATCGCCTGGGCCGGGCAGATCGCCTCGCACAGCTTGCAGGCGATGCAGCGCTCTTCGCCGTTCGGGTAGCGGCGCAGCGCATGTTCGCCGCGAAAGCGCGGGGATAGCGGCCCCTTTTCATGCGGGTAGTTCAGCGTCGCCTTGGGGGCAAAGAAATACCGCATGCCCAGGCCAAAGCCCTTCAGGAAGTCCCAAAGCAGGAAATATTTCGTGGCACGGATATAGTCCATCGCTATGCGGTCGCCTCCCTGGAAACGTGGCTGTCCCACCTGGCGACATAATCGCTTTGCAAGGTGCTGTCGGACAGCGCGCTGTCTTCGGTCTTTTCGACCTCGTAGTATAGATACACGCGCCCCTCCGGTATCCTGCCCTTCAGGCGCAGCCGGCGGCCGGTTTCGGCCGGATCCGGGAAGTCCAGAGCAGGCGCATCGCCGGGGATCTTCTTCAGCCCGAGGCAGCGATGCACGCGGCAGTTGCAGGTGCGGCGCCAGAAGGTCCAGACCAGTTCCGGGTTGAACTGATACATGCCATGCCCGACCCGCAGCATGCGAAACATGTTTTCCAGCGCCACGGGCGCATTGAAGACATGTTCGATCGTGCCGCCGTCGAAGATGAAATCGAACTGCGCGTGCAGCGATTCGGGCACCGGCCTGTTCAGGTCATGCAGGATCGTCGCGCCTTCGAAATCGGAAAAGTCCATGGTTTCGACATTGCCAAGCCCGAGCTTTGCGAAAAGGGTTTCGCTGTAGCCGTCCTCCTGCAGGAAAGCAAACCGGTTCTCGTCGATCCCCGCCGCGCGCAGCGCCTCTTCGTAGCGCTGCCGGAACGGGGTTTCGATGCGGAAGGTCTGGCGCCCGAGCATCAGCGCCCGCCCTGTCACCTGAAAGCGTGTCGAAAGCTCCACCAGCCGGGTGAACAATGTGCAGTCGACGCCCACGCTAGCCTCCCGTTGCCCAGCGAACGTAAGCCCCGCCGAACCACCCGAACTGGGCCGCGAAGGACACGAACACCACCCAGGCCAGGCTGAGCGGCAGAAAGACCTTCCAGCCGATGCGCATCAGCTGATCGTAGCGGTAGCGCGGCACGATCGCCTTGACCATGGCGAAGAAGAAGAAGAACACCCACATCTTGGCGACCATCCAGAGCACCCCGTCGGGCAGCCCCGGAATGGGCGACAGCCAGCCGCCGAAGAACAGCAGCGAAATCAGCGCGCACATCAGGAAGATGGCGATGTATTCGCCGGCCATGAACAGCAGGAACGGGGTCGAGGAGTATTCCACCTGGTAGCCGGCCACCAGTTCGCTTTCGGCCTCCGGCAGGTCGAAGGGCGGGCGGTTGGTCTCGGCCAGCGCCGAGACGAAGAACAGCACCAGCATCGGCAGGTGCGGCAGCCAGTACCAGCTGAACAGGCCATAGGCCCCATCCTGGGCCCGCACGATGTCGCCGAAGTTCATGGAGCCGGTGGACAGGATGATGCCGATGATGATCAGCCCGATCGACACCTCGTAGGAGACCATCTGCGCCGCCGAGCGCAGCGCGCCAAGGAACGGGTATTTCGAGTTCGAGGCCCAGCCGCCCATGATCACGCCGTAGACTTCCAGCGACGAGGCGGCAAAGACATACAGGATCGCCACGTTGATGTCGGCCAGAACCCAGCCGTCGTTGAACGGAACGACGGCCCAGGCGAGGATCGCCAGCACGAAGGAGATCATCGGCGCCATCAGGAACACGGTCTTGTCCGCGCCGGCCGGGATCACCACCTCCTTGACCACGTATTTCAGCGCGTCCGCCACCGATTGCAGGATGCCGTAGACGCCCACCACGTTCGGGCCGCGGCGCATCTGCACGGCGGCCCAGATCTTGCGGTCGCCATAGACGAGGAACAGCAGCGAGATCATCACGAACGCGATGATCAGCAGGCTCTGCGCCGCGATCAGAACCAGGGTTCCGAAAGGTGTTGCCAAGAAATCTGCCATTTTTCCATGCCCTCAGACCGTCGGGATGCCTTGCGATTCGCAGTCTCGAACCTGCACTTCGACATCGATCGTTCGCCGCCCCGCCGGCAGCGTCCGCGAGATGCTGTAAACCGCATTCGCGCGCCAAACGCCAGCCTCAAATGCGACATTCGTCACCACATGGCGCGCAAATCCGAAGCCCCGGCCCTGCGCAAGGCCGGCCGCAATGCACCGGGCGTAGTCGGAAACCTCCTGTTCGGAGCGCGCGCCGCGCATGGCAACGGTGAACTCCAGGATGTCGCCGCTCTGGCGCAGCGCCTGGACGCCCATGAACTCCCGCCCCGAAGATGCCGGGGCGGGCGCGGCCAACGCGCCGCTCGGGGCCGCCGGCGCGGTGCAGCCGGCCAGCAGCCCCCCCAGCAGGACCAGCGCGCCAAACGCCGGATATGCGCCCCGGGCGGCCATTACTGCGCCGCCATCTCCGGGCGATCGCGCGACTTGTCGAGCGCCGACATTTCCGCCATGATCTGGCTGGCGCGCGCAATCGGGTTGGTCAGCCAGAAATCGCGGATCGCGTTGCGGAAGTCCGCCTTGCCCAGCCGGCCCGCGGCCAGCGGCTCCCAGGCGTTTTGCGCCACCTCGTCGATGGCGCGCAGATGCGGCGCCGCCATGACCACCGCGTTGCGCAGAGCGGCCAGCGTATCCCAGGGCAGCGCCTGCCCCATCTCGCCCGACAGCGCGCGCAGGATCGCCCAGTTCTCTTTCGCCTCGCCCGGCGGGAAGGCGGCGCGCATCGCCAGTTGCGGGCGGCCTTCGGTGTTGACGAACAGGCCGTCTTCCTCGGTCCAGGCGGCCGCCGGCAGGATCACGTCGGCCCGGTGCGCGCCGCGGTCGCCGTGACTGCCCTGGTAGATGACGAAGGCCCCGGGGGCGATCTCGACTTCGTCGGCGCCCAGGTTGTAGACCACCTCGGCGCCCTCCAGCGCCGCCGCCATGCCGCCCGCGCTCACCGCGCCAAGATCCAGCGCGCCCACACGCGAGGCCGCCGTGTGCAGCACCAGGAATTTCGATTTCGTCGCCTCGGCCAGCTGCATCGCCGCGCCAAGCACCGCCTCGCCGTCGGCCTCGGCGATCGCGCCCTGGCCGACGATCACCAGCGAAGGCAGCTCGAGCACCGTGCCGAAGGTGTGCTCGAGCA
>JALSRF010000043.1 GCA_026984895.1 Paracoccaceae bacterium | reverse complement strand
GCCATGATGTCTCTCCTTTGTGGCAGAATACCAAGTCAAAGGAGAGGAACAATTCCGGGACAGGTCCAGTGGCGGCATGGCTCGCGGGTGGTGGGCGAAGACGTGAGCGAACTGCTCGAGATGATCACCGCCCGGCTCAAGGTCATCGAGATCGCCCGGGTCAAGAAATCCTGCCGGCGCTGCGAACGGATGGTTCAAAGCCCGGCCCCCAGCCGCCCGATCCCGGGCAGCATGGCCGGCCCAGGTCTTCTGGCCCATGTTCTGGTCTCGAAGTTCGACGATCACTTGCCCTTATATCGCCAGGCCGAGATCTTCGCCCGCATGGGTGCCGACATTCCGGATACCACGTTGGTCGGCTGGTGTGGTCGGGCCATGAAGGTGCTGCAGCCGATTGCCGAAAAGATCGAAGCCGAGATCATGGCCTGCAATCTGCGAGCCAAGCCGATGATACGCCGATCCGGGTTCTCGATCGCTCGCGCAAGGCCCGAGGGCTGGGCAAGGGCGTGAAGCAGGGCCGTATCTGGGCTTATGTGCGTGATCAACGGCCGTGGTCGGGGGCCGCGCCCCCGGGTGTCGTCTATCGCTTCTCGCCCGACCGCAAGGGCGAGCACCCGAAACGACACCTCAGGAACAGCAGCGGCGTCCTGCAGGCAGACGCATACTCGGGCTTCAAGGAGCTGTACGCCCGTCGTGCCGATGGTTCTCGCCAGTTCCGCGAGGCGGCCTGTTGGGCGCATCTGCGGCGTGACTTCCACGACATCTGGAAGGGCACCAAATCCGCCATCGCCCGCGAGGCGCTCGACCGGATTGGCGCGCTTTACGATATCGAACGCGAGATTGCAGGGCAGAGCTCTGAGTTGCGCCGTGCCGTCCGGCAGGAAAAGAGCAAACCGAAGGTCGACGCGTTCCGCGAATGGGCCGAGCAACAACTGACCCGGATCCCCGGCAAGAGCGAGCTGGCCAAGGCCTTTCGCTATGGCCTGAGCCGCTGGCCATCCTTCACCCTGTTCCTCGAGGATGGCCGCGTCGCCATCGACAACAACGCCGCAGAACGCGCGATGCGCCCGATCGCCTTGGGGCGGAAAAACTGGCTGTTCGCCGGGGCCGACACCGGAGGCGAAACGCTGGCCCGCGCCATGACCCTGATCGAAACCGCAAAGATGAATGGCCTGAACCCCGAGGCATGGCTAGCCGACGTCCTCGACCGCATCCAGGATCACAAGATCAACCGCATCGACGAATTGCTCCCCTGGAACTGGAAACCCGGCGCCAAACTCGAAAACGCCGCCTGAATGGCGGTCGCAATCGAGCGGTTACCGTTCTTCGTCGGGTTCCAGGCGTTTCGCGGGGGGGCGAGGCTCAGCGGGCGGCGCGCTTGCGGGCATTCGCGCCGCGGCCGGCCGTCAGCCCGGCCAGCGCCCGCAAGTGCGCGGAGCCCGGCTTATGACACGGTGTTCCGCCCCATGGCCGATGCGCGCGCCCGTTCCATGCAGCCGTGGCGCGTTGCGCTCGGCGCTTCTGCCGGACAGGCCAGCCGGCGCCAATCGGCGCATTGTTGCGAAAAGGCCCCGGATCGCGCGGGGATAAACCATCGCGGGCAGCGCGGCTGCCATGGGAAGCGCGACGTCCGCTTTCCGAGGGCGAGGTGGCGGGCGGGCGCTGGCCGGCGCGCGCGGCCGGAAACGAAAAGGGCGATGCCGACGCACCGCCCTTGAAATTTCTGTTGTCGCTGGGGCGCGTCGCGCCGGCGCCTACCAGTCTTCGCGCACCACGGTGCGGGTCTTGATCGGCAGCTTCATCGCCGCCAGGCGCAGGGCCTCGCGGGCGACGGTTTCGCTTACCCCGTCGATTTCGAACATGATCCGCCCCGGCTTGACCTTGGCGGCCCAGAAATCGACCGACCCCTTGCCTTTACCCATCCGAACCTCGGTGGGCTTGGAGGTCACCGGCGTGTCCGGGAAAATCCGGATCCAGACCCGGCCCTGGCGTTTCATGTGGCGCGTCATGGCGCGGCGCGCCGCCTCGATCTGGCGCGCGGTGATGCGTTCGGGCTGGATCGCCTTCAGCCCGTAGGTGCCGAAGTTGAGTTCGGTGCCACCCTTGGCCGCGCCACGGATGCGGCCCTTGTGCATCTTGCGAAACTTGGTGCGCTTTGGTTGCAGCATCTTTCAGTCCTCCTAGCGACGGCCGCCGGCACCGCGCGGTGCCGGGCCTTCCTGGAGCTCCTGCTGGCGACGGTCATGGGCCGAAGGGTCGTGCTCCATGATTTCGCCCTTGAAGATCCAGACCTTGATGCCGATGATGCCGTAGGGCGTCTTGGCCTCGGCGGTGGCATAGTCGATGTCGGCGCGCAGCGTGTGCAGCGGCACCCGGCCTTCGCGATACCATTCGGTGCGGGCGATCTCGGCGCCGCCAAGGCGGCCCGCGACGTTGACCCGGATGCCGAGCGCGCCCATGCGCATGGTGTTCTGCACCGAGCGCTTCATCGCGCGGCGGAAGCTGATCCGCCGTTCAAGTTGCTGGGCGATGCTGTCGGCCACCAGTTGCGCGTCCATTTCCGGCTTGCGCACCTCGACGATGTTGAGGTGCAGTTCGCTGTCGGTCATGTTCGCCAGCTTCTTGCGCAGGGTTTCGATGTCCGCGCCTTTCTTGCCGATGATCACGCCGGGACGTGCCGTCTGGATGGTGACGCGGCATTTCTTGTGCGGGCGTTCGATGATCACCCTGGACACGCCTGCCTGCCTGCATTCCTTGTTGATGAACTCGCGCATGCGAATGTCTTCCAGCAGCAGGTCGCCGAAATCGGCGGTTTTCGCATACCAGCGGCTGTCCCATGTGCGGTTGACCTGCAGGCGCATGCCGATCGGATTGATTTTCTGACCCATCAGACTTGCTCCTCGACTTGCCGCACCTTGATGGTGAGTTCCGCGAAAGGTTTCATGATCTTGCCGAACCGGCCACGGGCGCGCGGGCGACCGCGCTTCATGGTCAGGTTCTTGCCGACCCAGGCTTCGGCGACGATCAGCTCGTCCACGTCAAGCCCGTGGTTGTTCTCGGCGTTTGCAATGGCCGACTGCAGGCATTTCTTGACGTCCAGCGCGATGCGTTTCTTGCTGAAGGTCAGATCCGTCAGGGCCTTTTCCACCTTCTTGCCGCGGATCATGGCGGCGACCAGGTTCAGTTTCTGCGGGCTCACGCGAAGCATTCGGGTTTTCGCCATTGCTTCGTTGTCGGCCACGCGGCGGGGGTTCTTTGCCTTGCCCATGACTATTTCCGCTTCGCTTTCTTGTCCGCGGCATGACCGTAGTAGGTCCGGGTCGGCGAATATTCACCGAACTTCTGACCGATCATGTCTTCCGAGACACTTACAGGGATGTGCTTGCGGCCGTTGTAGACGCCGAACGTGAGCCCCACGAACTGGGGCAGGATCGTCGAGCGCCGCGACCAGATCTTGATGACTTCGTTGCGACCGCTCTCCTTGGCCTTCTCGGCCTTCTTGAGAACGTAGGAGTCGACGAACGGGCCTTTCCATACAGAACGCGACATGTGCTAGCGCCCCTTCTTCCTGGCGTGCCGCGAGCGGATGATCAGCTTGCTGGACGCTTTTTTCCTGTTGCGGGTCTTGGCACCCTTTGTCGGCTTGCCCCAGGGGGTGACCGGGTGACGGCCGCCCGAGGTCCGGCCCTCGCCGCCGCCGTGCGGGTGGTCGACCGGGTTCATCACCACGCCGCGCACGCTTGGGCGCCTGCCCAGGTGGCGGTTGCGACCGGCCTTGCCGAGGTTCTGGTTGCTGTTGTCGGGGTTCGAGACCGCGCCCACGGTGGCCATGCATTCCTGGCGCACCATCCGCAGTTCGCCGCTGGACAGGCGGATCTGCGCGTAGCCACCGTCACGGCCGACGAACTGGGCATAGGTGCCCGCGGCGCGCGCGATCTGGCCGCCCTTGCCGGGCTTCAGCTCGATGTTGTGGATGATCGTGCCGATCGGCATGCCCGAAAACGGCATCGCGTTGCCCGGCTTCACGTCGGCCTTGGCCGAGGCGATCACCTTGTCGCCGACGCCAAGGCGCTGGGGGGCAAGGATATAGGCCTGTTCGCCGTCCTCATACCTGATCAGCGCGATGAAGGCCGTCCGGTTCGGGTCATATTCGATCCGTTCCACGGTTGCCGGAACATCGAACTTGTTCCGCTTGAAATCCACGATCCGGTAGAGGCGTTTTGCCCCACCGCCGCGGCGACGCATCGTGATCCGTCCGGTGTTGTTCCGTCCGCCTTTCCTGGTCAGCCCTTCCGTAAGGGACTTGACCGGGCGGCCTTTCCAAAGCTCCGAACGGTCGATCAGAACCAACCCGCGTTGGCCCGGCGTCGTCGGTTTATACGACTTGAGTGCCATGCTTTTCTGTCTTCCGTCAGCTTTGCGGGTCTTGCGACCCACGATGTTTGGGCCCGTTCGGGCCATTGTGAAGGGCCCCGAAGGTCCCCGAATTCAAAAGATCACGGGCCCCGGAAACGAATCCGGGGCCACGAGACCTGCGGGATATAGCGGGGATGGGGGGGCGTGTCCATAGGATTTGGGCGGAAATCCGGCCGGCCCGTGCCGCGCAAATGCGGCGCGGCGTCGGGGGTCGGCTCAGCCGTTGCCTGCGGCGCTGTTTTCGTGGCCGCCGGCTTCGACGCTCGGCCGATCTGCATGCGCGGGCTCAGCCCCAGCCGTAGTTGAAGCTGACCGAAATGCGCTCTTGCTCGCTCATGTTCATCGGCACCTCGTGGCGCAGCCAGCTTTCCCACAGCAGCACGTCGCCCACCTTGGGGGCCACATAGACGAACTGGCGCAGTTCCTCGGGCGCGTCCTTCAGCCGGGCCGGCGCCGCCATCATCCGGGCCGAGCGTGGGTCTTCCAGTTTCAGCGCCGACGCCCCCGCCGGCATCGCCACATAGGTGGTGCCGCTGATCACCGAATGCGGGTGGAGGTGGCTGGCGTGGGTGCCGCCCTCGGGCAGGATGTTGATCCAGATGTCTTCCAGCGCGAGGCCCCGGCCCTCCAGATCGAACGCGAGGTCGCTGGCGAAGGCCGCCACATGCGCGTCCAGCACCCTGACCAGATCGGCGAAGATCGGAAACCGCCAGGGCAGGTCGGAAAGCGAGGCATAGGAGGTATAGCCCGGATAGCCGTTTTCTTCGCACCAGCGCTGCCCGGCCTCGTCATCCTCGGCAATGGCGTAACAGGAC
>JALSRF010000042.1 GCA_026984895.1 Paracoccaceae bacterium | reverse complement strand
CGACACGCTGGGCTGCGACATGGGCGGCGGCGTGAAGGGCCAGGCGCTCCTGCTCGAGCACGATGCCCCGCACGACGCGCCGCAGGTCTTTGCCGGCGGGCTTTACATCGTCGCCCATGACAATGGCACCGTCGCCGTCGGCTCGACCAGCGAGCGCACGTTCCGCGACCCCCGGGGCACGGATGCCCAGCTGGACGAACTGCATCGGCGCGCCGTTGCCCTGATGCCGCAACTGGCCGATGCGCCGGTGCTGGAACGCTGGGCCGGTGTGCGCCCGCGCGCAATCACCGGGACCCTTCTGCTGGGGCCGTTTCCGGGGCGCAAAGGCCATTTCATCGCCAACGGCGGCTTCAAGACCGGGTTCGGCATGGCGCCGGGCGTTGCCGAGGTGATGGCGGCGCTGATTCTTGACGGACAGGACCTGATCCCCGAGCCCTTCGGCACCGAAACGGCGCTGTCGCGCGCATCAGGCCACGCATCGGGCTGATGGGACGCATGGGGCTGCGCCTCCGGTCGCCCCCGGTCGCTGGCGGGATGGGCGGGACGGGCGGGGCCGATGCGGCGAAAGGGGCGGGTGCGGCGGATGCGACCGGCGCCCTGCCTTGCGGGGCGAAAGACACCGGGCGGCGTCAAGCCATGTCGTCCGAAGGCGGGACCCGGTCTTGCGCGCCCCGGACAGGCGATAACGGGGCATCGGCGCAAACGGGGCGTCGGGCGTTTCACGCAGAAGCGGCTGAAGATGCCCCCTGGCGGGGCGCGGGCACGGGCGCGGGCAGGCGGCCGGTCTTGTATGGTTCCCAGTCGGTGATCTCGGGATAATACATTGCCCGCCACTTGCGCACCCGCCAGTTCATTGTCCGCCGCCACAGCGGGGGCATCAATGCTATGGCCACCATCAACGGGTATCCGAAGGGCAACTGCGGCGCCTGGGCGGCGGCGTAGGTCTGCAACAGGGGGAAGCGCCGGGTGGGTTTGCAGTGATGGTCGGAGTGGCGTTGCAGGTTGATCAGCAGCCAGTTCGATGCCTTGTGCGCCGCGTTCCAGGAATGGTGCGGCTGCACCGGCTCGTAGCGGCCGTTGCCCAGGTATTTGCGGGTCAGCCCGTAATGTTCGACATAATTGGTCAACTCCAGATACCACACCGCGACGACCGCCTGCAGCACGAACAGCCCCAGCCCGCTCCAGCCGCCCAGAATCCAGGCCAGCAGGACGAAGCCGGCCTGAAGCGCCCAGTAGCGCCAGAACGGGTTCGCGCCATCCCACCAGGGCCGCCCCTTGCGGGCCAGCCGCTCTGCCTCGGTCCGAAAGGCGGAGCGCAGGCATTGATGCAGCACCCGCGGGAAGAACCGGTGGAAGTTCTCGTTGTAGCGCGCGCTGACCGGATCGCGCGGCGTGCCTACATGGCGGTGGTGAACCAGGAGGTGTTCGCTTCGGAAATGCGAGTAGAGCACCATCGCCATCAGGATATCGCCAAGCCAGCGTTCCAGGCGCGTGCGCTGGTGCATGAGTTCATGGGCATAGACGATCCCCACAGCGCCGGTCACCTGCCCGAGGCCGACAAAAAGGACCACCCGTTCGAAGGTGTCCAGGTGATCGGCGCGCACCGCATAATGGATCAGTCCGAAAATAAGGACGCCCTGCACCGGCGCCCAGATCAGGGTGATCAGCCGATACCAGAACAGCCGCTCCACGGGCGTGTCCGGGTCGGCGTTGTCGGCACTTTCGCCGGTCGCCAGGTCAAGCAGGCTCATCAGCCAGTGGGTCGAGACAAGCGGCAGCAGCAGCGCCCAGCCGCCCAGGCGGGCAGCGATCACCACAAGCCCGGCAAAGGCCAGCGACACCCAGAACGGCAGTGCCCCCCGCATCTGCGCGGCGCGCGCGGCGGGAATGATCGTCGTGCCCTGTGCCATCGGTGCCATCGGTGCGATGTTATCGCGGCCGGGCGGCCGGCTCAATCCCCGCAAAGACGGGCGCGGGCAAGATCATAGGCCTTGCGCATCACGCTGGGCAGATCGGTGCGTGCAAATGCGCTTTCATCGACAAATTCGCCAACCGGCGCCAGTGTGCCGGGCGCAACCCCGGCAATGCGCAGCTGCAGGCGAAGGTGGAAATGGGTAAAGGTGTGGCGCAGCTCGATGCCGGGATCCTGCCAGTCGGCCTCAAGTGGGGGGGCTTCGGTCGGTGCCGCGCCCCAGGCTGTTCCGGGCCAGCCGAGCATCCCGCCCAGCAGGCCGTTTTCCGGCCGCCGTTCCAGCAGCCATGCCCCATCGTCGCGCCGCGCCAGGTAGGCGATGCCATGGCGCACGGGCTTGCGCTGCTTGCGCCGGCGCCGCGGCAGTTCGCCGGCAATGCCCAGGGCCCGGCCCTTGCAGCGCCCTTTCCAGGGGCAGGCACTGCAGCGCGGAGCGCGCGGGGTGCATATGGTTGCGCCCAGATCCATCAGCGCCTGGGCATGGTCGCCGGGGCGCGATTCGGGCGTCAGCGAACGGGCAAGAGAGCGCAACCGCGCCTTGGCCTTGTCCAGCGGCGCACGCACCGCGAAAAACCGCGCCATGACCCGCTCGACATTGCCATCGACAACGGTTTCGGGCCGGTCGAAGGCAATCGCGGCAATGGCGGCCGCCGTATAGGGGCCGATGCCGGGCAGCTTCATCAGGGTTTGCGCGCTCGAGGGGAAGCGTCCGCCGAAATCGTCGCGCACGATGCGCGCGCATTTCACGAGATTGCGCGCCCGGGCGTAATACCCGAGCCCGGCCCATTGCGCCATCACCGCGTCGTCGGGCGCCTCGGCCAGCGCCTCGAGCGTGGGCCAGCGCCGGGTGAAGCGCGCGAAATACGGCTCTACCGCGGCGACGGTTGTCTGCTGCAGCATGATTTCCGACAGCCAGACATGATAGGGGTCGGGCACTGTTCCGGCGCGCCGTTCGGCCGGCCCCACGCGCCATGCAAGCACGCGGGCATTGGCGTCGTACCAGTCAAGCAGGCCTTGTCCCGGCGCGGGTTCCGGGACCGTTTCGCGATCCTGTGCGCAATCCTGCACGTTTCCGCCCCTCCTGCCGATTTCGCATTACACCGGCGGCATGTCCCGGTAGAATGCCCCCGACAAGGGACATGCCAGCGATGAGCCATCAATACAACCAGCCCAGACGCGGCCGCGGGTTCGAAAGAACCTCGGGCCTGTTGCAACACCAGATCCGCAAGGTTGGCGAAAGCCGCGGCTTCGCGGTGACGCGGCTTCTGACCCACTGGGCCGAGATCGTCGGCCAGGACATTGCCGAAATCGCCCTGCCGGTGAAGGTCGGCCACGCCCGGGGGGCGCTCGGCGCCAGCCTGACGCTGCTGACGACGGGTCCGCGCGCGCCCGAGCTGCAGGCCATGCTGCCGATGATCCGCGATCGGGTCAATGCGGTCTACGGTTACAGCGCGATTTCGCGCATTCGCATCACCCAGACGGCGCCAACGGGGTTTTCCGAGGGCAAGGTGGCCTTCGCACCGGCCCGGCCGCCGCAAGGCCCGGCGCCGGTGGATGCGCAGGCCGGACAGGCCGCCCGGGAAAGCACCCGTTCAATTGACAGTGATCCGCTGCGCCATGCGCTTGAAGAACTTGGGAAAAATGTTCTATCCAGAAGCCGGAAAACAACAAGGACGTCCTCATGATCTGTAACCTGAAAACCGCCCTTGTGGCACTTGTGCTGGCCTTGCTTGCCGGTGTTTCGGCCGCATCGGCCCAGGACAGCCAGATCGATACCTCCGCAATCCAGGAGATGTCGATCGGCAACCCCGATGCCAAGGTGACGGTGATCGAATACGCGTCCTTCACCTGCCCCCATTGCCAGCACTTCCATGAAACCGTCATGCCGAAGCTGAAAAAGAACTACATCGACACCGGCAAGATCAATTTCATCTACCGCGAAGTCTATTTCGACAGGTTCGGCCTGTGGGCGGGCATGGTCGCGCGCTGTGGCGGACCGGTGCGCTATTTCGGCATCGTCGACCTGCTGTACAAGCAGCAGCGCGAATGGACCGCGGGCGGCGAGCCGACGAAGATCGTCGAAAACCTTCGGCGTATCGGCAAGACCGCGGGGCTGACGGACGAGCAACTGGATGCCTGCCTGTCCGACGGAGACAAGGCCCAGGCGCTGGTCGCGCTGTATCAGAAGAACGCCACCGCCGACGGGATCGAAGGCACGCCTTCCTTCGTGATCAACGGCAAGACCTATACCAACATGTCCTACGAAGATTTTTCGGCCATCCTGGACGAGAAGCTCGCCGAATAGCACCTCAGCCTGTGGCGTCCGCGGCCTATGGAGCCGGGCCCGGATCCGGCAGCTTGCCTTTTGCGGCCCGGTCGAACGCGGCATCGAAAACGGCCCAGTCGGCTGTCTCGAGGCGCACCGGCAGGGTCATCACCGATGCCCGGAACCGGGCCGGAAGGCGCACCGCGTCCTTTTCGGTGGTGACAACCTGAAGATCGCCAAGGGCTGCCTCGGAGAAAATGCGCTGCAACAGCGCATCGCCCAGCGGCTGGTGATCATCCAGGGCCTCGGCGCGCACCACCTGCGCCCCGAGCGCTCGCAGGGTTGCAAAGAATTTCTCGGGGTGGCCAATGCCGGCGAAGGCCAGCACCCGCATGCCGGCCCATTCCACGCCCGTTGCCAGCGGGGCCAGCCTGGCCCTCATGCGGCGGTCGCGGGCGACGACCGCCCCCCATGCGCGGTCGAACCGGGCCTGATCGGCCTCTTCGCCGATCGAGACCACCAGATCGGCACGGGCAAGCCCGGCTTTCACCGGTTCGCGCAACGGCCCGGCGGGGATGACCCTTGCGTTGCCGAAACCGTGCTGTGCGTCCACCACCACAAGCGACAGGTCCCTGGCGACCGAGGGGTTCTGGAAACCGTCGTCCAGCAGAATCACATCGGCACCGGCCGCCTGAGCCGCGCGTGCACCTGCGGCGCGATTGCGCGACACCCAAGTGGGCGCAAATGCCGCCAGCAGCAGCGGTTCGTCTCCGACATCGGCGGCCCGGTGCGGCCCTTCGACCACGCGCAGCGGGCCGGCCTGCGTCCCGCCGTAGCCGCGCGAAACCACATGCGCGCACATGCCGCGCGCAGCCAGACGCCGGGCCAGGGCGATTACCGTCGGGGTCTTTCCCGTCCCGCCGATATTGATGTTGCCCACGCAGATCACGGGGACCGAAGCGATGAAATCCGGGGCGCGCGCCACACGGCGCGCCGTGGCGGCGCCATAGAGCAGCGAGAG
>JALSRF010000041.1 GCA_026984895.1 Paracoccaceae bacterium | reverse complement strand
TGCCGGTGCACATCCAGTCCGGGCCCTTCGACCCCGGCGAAAGACTGAACGACTTCTCCGGGCGGGTTGCCGGCGCCGGAGCGGTCGTCAGCTTTACCGGTCTGGTGCGCGATGTGGCCGGCGGCCTGAAGCACATGGAAATCGAACACTACCCGGCGATGACCGCCCGCGCGATCGAGGCGATCGAGGCCGAAGCGGTGCGCCGATGGTCGTTGAGCGGATCGCTCGTCATCCACCGTTTCGGCCGGCTGTCACCGGGCGAACAGATCATGATGGTCGCCACCGCCGCCCCGCACCGCGCGGATGCCTTTCAGGCCGCGGAATTCCTGATGGACTATCTGAAGTCGCGCGCGCCGTTCTGGAAAAAGGAAGTGACGGCGCGCGGCGAAACCTGGGTCGCCGCCAGGGACCAGGACGAAGACGCGCTGAAGCGCTGGTGACGCATCAGCGCTGCGCCAGCTTGTCCACATAGGCACGCAGTTCCTCGGCCTCCCGGCGCGCGTCGCGCAAACCGTCCATGGCGGCCTGCAGCTCTGCCACGGTCTGGGCGTGCTGGTTGTTGAACTCGGCCTCGCGCTCGTGGAAGACGGCGATGGCCTGGTCGCGCTGCTCTTCGGCCTCGTGCAACTGCTGGGCCATCCGGTCCAGTTCGTTCATGTCGCCCTGCGCCACCCGCAGGAAACGGTTCACCAGCCAGTGGGCAAACCACCCCAGAATGAAGGCCACAAACAGGACGACTGCGGTTGCCATGATAAGCTCAGTTCTGTTCATCGCTGTTTCCCGTCTGCTGAGAATCGACATGCGCCGGCGCGCCCGGGGGCGGGCTGGAGGCCGTGCCCGGGGCTGATGCCGCCTCGTCCCGCTTCAGAGAAGAGGCCTTCGCCGCCGAAAGTTCCTCGGGCGAGATCAGGCGAAACTCGATCCGCCGGTTCGCGGTGCGCCCTTCTTGCGTCTTGTTGTCAGCGATCGGCTGGCTTTCCCCGTAGCCCCGGGCCACAAGATGCGAGGTCAGCACCCGGCGCGCCAGAAGCGCGTTCACGACGGCCTCTGCCCGCGCCTGGCTGAGCGCCAGGTTCATCACCTCTCGCCCCTGGCTGTCGGTATGTCCGCCGACTTCCATGGGCACGTCCTCGCATTTCTTCATGATCCGGGCAATGTTGTCGATCGAGGCGCGGGCCACCTCGTCAATCTCGGCGGAACTCGGGGCGAAGGTGATCTGCTGCACCTTCAGCACCTTGTTGATCCTGTCAACGCATTCCTGCGGTGTCGGGGTATCAACCTTGGGGTCCAGTTTCTTCTCATAGGTCACATCGATGCGGAAATTCTGCGACGCGCCCAGTTTTTCCGACAGTATCCGCGCGATCTCGGCGCGGGCGTTTTCATCGCCGGTCCTGCCGCTGATCTCGACCAGATCGGGCTGCATCACCACCGAACCATTGCGCAGCCTGGAAAACGCTTCCAGCGCGGCCAGAACCCGGGTCATCCAGCCTTGGGGCAGGTTTTCGTCGATACGCATCGCGGCGCGCACGCGATCGCTGCCGAAACGGGCCTCGGCATAGCTTTCGGTCGCTTTTCGCGCGCGCTCGTCAGGGATGCGCCCCAGCAGGCGGACATCGCCCTCGGGGCTGCGGGTGGCCACGAATTCCGGCAAGCCGCCGCCCTTGCCGGTGCCGTCGATCACCGTCGGTTCGGGCAGAACCGCGTGCAGCGAAAACGGTTCGGGCAGGTCGGCCTTCAGTTCGCCCACCACCCGGTCGAACACCTTTTGCCCGGTATTCTCGGGCGCAACCAGGGTGACATCGGCATCGGAAAAGGTCACCGAACCGCCGCCCAGCCGGGACAGCCAGCCGATCGCCGTCACCACCGCACTGTCCCAGGACGGGCTGGGAACACCCAGCCCGATGGCGCATTCGCCCGCGCCCTTCAGGCCCGCCTTGCGCGCGGCCTCCAGGATTTTCTTGCGCCCGGCCTCGGTAAACGTCGAACAGGCATCGAAACGCGCACCCTTTTCGTCGATGATGAAACGCAGCGTGTAAGGAGAGATCACCGGGCGCGGCGCGCTGATTTCGAGGCCCAGGTCAATCCCTTCGGGCAGGGAGTCGGCAAGAAGGCTTTCCAGGCGCTTCTTTTCCTGCGTGCTGTCGCTGATCGCCTTCACCGCGACCGCGCGCGCCGAAATCGAGATTTTCGAACGCGTCAGGAGGCCCAGCGCTTTCAACCCGTAGGCCAGCGCCTGTTCCCAGTGCGCAGGCACCGGATAGTCGGCACTGTCCAGCAGATCCACCACCTTGCCCTCTGGCGAAAGCTTGCGGATGGAGTCGATCACCGCCTCCCGGTCCATCGACGCGGGGACCAGTCCGATCAGCGAGATCCCCTCGTCGTTGCGCAGGATCTCGATGGAAAACCTCGGTGGCGCGATCGCAAGCCGGTCGGCAACCTTCATGTCGTCGATCAGGCGCGCCGCGTCCACGACCGTCCCGGCCGTTCTGAGCGCACGAAACCGCGCGGCCTCGTCCGGGGCGGTGCCCGACAGTCGGACCTGCAGCCCGTCGGCCTTGACGCGCACCCACTCCTGGCCGATCAGGCTGAGAACCCGCGCGACATCGTCTTCGGAACGCGCTTCGATCCGGTTCACCGCAAGAAGCGCGACCAGCAACGCGAAAATGCACCCCATCACCAGCGCGATGAATGCAGGCAGCAGCCGGGCAGCATGCATCATGGCCGCACGATTTCCTCAAGACGGATCATAACGGTTTCCTAGCCATTCCGGGGCCTTGCCGCAATCAAAGGAACAGCGCCACGGCAAGAAACAGCGCAGCCAGCAATCCGGCGTCACGGTTCGAGCGGAACAGGCGCAGGCAACTGGCCGGATCGTCGATGTCCAGCAGGCGGTTCTGCCAGGCCATGTGCCAGCCAAAGGCCCAGGGCCCGCCCAACGCAACCACCAGCGCCAGCACGTCGCGGGAATCGCCAAGCGCAAGGAGGATCGCCAGCGCCATGAGGACCACCGCCGCGAACAGGAACCAGCGCAGCCACGCATGGGTCCTGTCGCCAAACAGGCGGGCCGTGGACTTCACCCCGATCAGGGCGTCGTCCTCCTTGTCCTGATGCGCATAGATCGTGTCGTAGAACAGCGTCCAGGCGATCCCGGCGCCGTAAAGCGCAACCGCCGCCGGCGCCAGCGTCCCTGTCACCGCCGCCCAGGCCAGCAGCGCCCCCCAGTTGAAGGCAAGGCCCAGAAACACCTGTGGCCACCATGTGAAGCGCTTGGCAAACGGGTAGATCGCGACCAGCGCCAGAGAGGCGATGCCCAGCAGGATCGCCAGGCGGCCGAACGTCAGCAGGATCACCAGCGACAGCGCCAGTTGCAGCGCCAGCCAGACAAGCGCCTGTCGCACGCTGACCTGCCCCGAGGGAATCGGGCGCGATCGGGTCCGCGCCACCCGCGCGTCGATATCCCGGTCGGTGATGTCGTTCCAGGTGCAGCCGGCGCCGCGCATCAGCCAGGCACCGGCGGCACATCCCAGCATCACCCACCCCTCGTGCCAGCTGAACCGGCCAAGATGCCGAGCGGCCAGCAGCGCCCCCCACCAGCACGGGATCAGCAACAGCCAGGTGCCGATCGGCCGATCGGCGCGCGACAGCCGCAGATAGGGGCGCGCCCATGCCGGGGCCAGCCGGTCAACCCAGTTTCCCGCCACCGCATCCGATACCTGCCCCGCGGTCTGCGGCGCTGGCGCTTTGTTCGTCTCAGCCATAAGATCGGCCCCATGTCGAAAGCAAGGATCAGGCTCTATGTAGATCAGCCGCTTGGCGAGGGGCAATCGGTTCCTTTGAGCCGGGCGCAGGCGCACTATCTTTTCGCGGTCATGCGTCGCCGGGCCGGCGATGCGCTGGTCATCTTCAACAATACCGACGGCACGTTTCGCGCCCGGGTATCGCGGGCCGACAAAAGGCACGGCGAACTGGCCTGCGCGACGAAGATGCGCGACGTTCAGATGCCGCCCGACCTGTGGCTCGCCTTTGCCCCGGTCAAGAAGGCTCGAACCGACTATATCGTTGAGAAGGCTTGTGAAATGGGCGTGGCCCGCATCCTTCCGGTCCGCACCGAATTCACCGGCTCCGAACGCATCCGCCAGGACCGCCTGCAGGCCCATGCCATCGAAGCGGCCGAACAGTGCGGCGCCGGATACGTTCCCGAAGTCACCGGGATGACGCGCCTTGACACGCTCCTGGCGAACTGGCCCGCCGAACGCCGGATCCTGTTTTGCAACGAGGCCGCGACAGCCGCCGCCGATTCGGTTCTGGCGCGGGCAGCCCCCGGCCCCTGGGCCGTCCTGATCGGCCCGCAGGGCGGGTTTTCGCAGGCCGAGCGCGACGCCATCAACGCGATGCAGCAGACGGCCGAGGTCAGCCTCGGCCCGCGCATCCTGCGCGCCGACACAGCCGCGGTCGCGGCGCTGACCCTGTGGCAGATGGCCCTCGGAGACTGGCGCCCGGCGCCGCGCTAGGCCAAGTTTCGCCAATGCCCGCCGAAATCGATCCGGGACTGGCAACGAACCCCGATCCGACACAAAATTGCCGTGTTTTACGGTAGAATCAGGCCCGGACCGGTGCCGGGGCGAGTCAAAAAGATTTGAGCATGCGTAGATGTCCTTGATCAGACCCGAGATATCCGAGGCGATCCAGAGATACCGCGATGCCATCATCGGCGTCGGCGTTTCGGTTCTCGGGTTGTATCTGGCAATCAACGGGTTCGGATTCATGTCGATCCTGGGCACGTCTCTGGCGGTTGCCGGGGCGCTTCTGGTGTTTGCGGGGATTCAGCGCGGCAGGTTTCGCGCCCCCGCCGGCGGCCCGGGCATCGTCCATGTGGACGAGGGACAGGTGACCTACTTCGGCCCGGTGGAGGGGGGCTCTGTCCTGATTCGCGAATTGTCCAAGGTTGAATACGATGCCACGGCCCGCCCGGCACCCGAATGGATCCTCCACGATTCGTTTTCCGGGCCGCTGCGCATTCCCTCGAATGCCGAAGGCGCCGAGGCGCTTTTCGATGTCTTTGCCTCGCTCAGCGGGCTGAAGACCGAAAGGATGCTTGCCACGCTCAGCCGGCGGCGCAGGAAACAGACCGTGATCTGGCAGGCCAAGCGACCGGCGCTGCATTGACACCGCCTGGATTTGCCGCCAACTCTCTGCGGAACCATCGCCCGGGCGAGAGTGGAGCGCGCAGATGTCAATTCCCCAGTCGGGCGGCGGCCCGATCGAACATT
>JALSRF010000040.1 GCA_026984895.1 Paracoccaceae bacterium | reverse complement strand
GCATCGTCGGCCTATGTCTCGGGCATTTCGGCGCTGGTCGAGGACGAACAGGAACTGGGGGCGGCCTGCATCGACATGGGCGGAGGCACCACCGGGCTGTCGATCTTCATCAAGAAGCACATGATCTATGCCGACAGCGTGCGCATGGGCGGCGATCATGTGACCCTGGACATTTCCAAGGGGCTTCAGGTGTCGATGGCCACCGCCGAGAGGATCAAGACGCTGCATGGCGGCGTCGTGGCCACCGGCATGGACGATCGCGAGATGATCGAAATCGGCGGCGATACCGGCGACTGGGACCGGGACCGGCGCACCATCAGCCGTTCGGAACTGATCGGCATCATGCGCCCGCGCGTCGAAGAGATCCTGGAAGAGGTGCGCGCGCGCCTGGATGCCGCCGGGTTCGAACACCTGCCCAGCCAGCAGATCGTGCTGACCGGCGGCGCCAGCCAGACGCCCGGGCTTGACCGGCTGGCCCCCCGGATTCTGGGCCAGCAGGTGCGCATCGGCCGTCCGCTGCGGGTGCAGGGCCTGCCCCAGGCGGCAACCGGGGCGGGATTCGCCTCGGCGGTGGGTTTGTGCCTGTTTGCGGCACATCCGCAGGATGAGTGGTGGGACTTCGAGATTCCCCTTGAGGGGTATCCGGCGCGTTCGCTGCGCCGCGCGGTGAAATGGTTCAAGGAGAACTGGTAGACGCAACATCTCGGGATTTGGGCAAAATCCTGCTGCAGAATACAAAATTGGCCCCATATTTTGTGTTCTTTTTGTGTTTTTGGGGTGACGACTCGCGCGACTCTCTCTAGAAATAGCGCAATTAGGGAAAACTGGTCGAAATTTCGGGCCAATCAGGAAACAGGCGGAACGGACGATGACTTTGAATCTGATGATGCCCCAGCAAAACGATTTGAAACCCCGGATAACGGTGTTTGGTGTCGGTGGTGCGGGTGGAAACGCGGTCAACAACATGATCGAGAAGGAACTCGACGGGGTCGAGTTCGTGGTGGCCAACACCGACGCGCAGGCGCTTGCGCAGACCGCGGCGGAAAACAAGATCCAGATGGGGGTCAAGGTTACCGAGGGGCTGGGCGCCGGCGCCCGCCCGTCGATCGGTGCCGCCGCCGCCGAGGAAACCATCGAGGAAATCGTCGATCAACTGGCCGGGGCGCACATGTGCTTCATCACCGCCGGCATGGGCGGGGGCACCGGCACCGGCGCCGCCCCGATCATCGCGCAGGCCGCGCGCGAACTGGGCGTGCTGACCGTGGGCGTGGTCACCAAGCCGTTCCAGTTCGAAGGCGCAAAGCGCATGAGGCAGGCCGAAGAAGGCGTTGAAACCCTTCAGAAAATGGTCGATACGCTGATCATCATCCCGAACCAGAACCTGTTCCGCCTGGCCAACGAAAAGACCACCTTCACCGAAGCCTTCTCGATGGCGGACGACGTTCTTTATCAGGGCGTCAAGGGGGTCACCGACCTGATGGTGCGCCCGGGGCTGATCAACCTGGATTTCGCCGATGTGCGCGCGGTGATGGACGAGATGGGCAAGGCGATGATGGGCACGGGCGAGGCCACCGGCGAGGAGCGCGCCATCCAGGCCGCCGAAAAGGCCATTGCCAACCCGCTGCTCGACGAAATCAGCCTGAAGGGCGCCAGGGGGGTGCTGATCAACATCACCGGCGGCTACGACCTGACGCTGTTCGAACTGGACGAGGCGGCCAACCGCATCCGCGAGGAAGTGGACGCCGAAGCCAACATCATCGTCGGTTCGACGCTGGATACCGCCATGGAGGGCGCCATGCGGGTTTCGGTGGTCGCAACCGGCATCGATGCCGCCGAAAAGGCCGCCGAGCCGCCGATGCCGCGTCGCAGCGGGGCGCAGCCGGCGCCCGCGGCGCAGGACACGGCGCAGGACACGGCGCAAAACAGCGAACCGCGCGCGGATGCGGCGGATGCGGCGGCCGCCGCCGATCTCCGGGGCCGGCCGGCAGATGACGCGCCCGGCGCCGACGACCTGCCGCCACCCGCCTACCAGCCCGCCGCCACGCAGCAGCCGGGCAACGGGAACGGGGCGGCCGCCGCCGGTGCCGCCGGTTTCGTGGCTCCGAGCCCCGCGCCCGCCGGCACGCCGACCCCCGAGACCCTGGAGCGCCTTGAAGCCGCGGTCAGGCGCGCGCCGCGTCAGGAAGGCTTTTCGACCCGCCGCGAGCCGGCGCAGGCCGCCGGCGACGCCCAGGCGCACGAAAGGCCCAGGTTCGGGATCAACTCGCTGATCAACCGCATGACCGGGCACCCGGCCGGAGAGCCCGCCGCCCCCAGGGCGCAGCCGCCGCGCGAAGAGCCCCCTGTCGCGGTCGCCCGGGAAGAGCCCGACACCGATCCCGAACAGGAGCGCATCGAAATCCCCGCGTTCCTGCGCCGCCAGGCGAACTAGGCTCCCCGGGGTTTCTGCCCCTGAAGCGCGCCGCGCGTTTTGCCTGTCCGCCAGGCCCGTGACCGGCCTGCGCCAGTGCGCCGTCTGTGCGCGACGGGGCCCGGGCGTTGAAAAATCTGATACGGGAAAGGCCGGGGAAGCCCGGCCTTTTTCCTTTTGTATCAATGGCCTGGAGAGACCGGAAAAGAGGATCGGCGGAAAGATGCGCAAACCCCGACCCGATGTTTCAAAGCGTTACAAAGTTTGAGTTGAGCAATCACGGCGCCCGGCCTAGTTACGTGTTCGTCACCGTGGGGGCGATGTGAGAACACGGCGAGAGAACACGGCGAGGCAGACGTGCAGACGACCATCAGATCCAGTGTCGCGTTTCAGGGCGTGGGCTTGCACAGTGGCAAACCCGCAAGGCTCGTCATCCGTCCGGCTTCGGCCGAACACGGCATCTGGTTCCGCCGGATCGACCTTGGCAGCGGCGACCAGATGGTCAGCGCGCATTGGAGCATGGTCAGCCCGTCGCAACTGTGCACGGTGGTCTCGAACCGCCACGGGGCAAGCGTTTCGACCATCGAACATGTCATGGCGGCGCTTGCGGGATGCGGGATCCACAATGCCCTGATCGATATCGACGGCCCCGAGGTCCCGATCCTCGACGGCAGCGCGGCGCCCTTTGTCGAGGGCATTCTGACGCAAGGGGTGCGGACTCTGGATGCGCCGGTGCGCGCCATCCGCATTGCCAGCGCGGTCGAGGTGCGCGACGGTCCCGCGTATGCGCGGCTGGTTCCCAGCGATGTCTTTGAAATCGAGTTCGCGATCGATTTCGCCGACAAGGCCATCGGCAAACAGCGCAAGAGCCTGAACATGTCCAACGGTGCCTTCGTGCGCGAACTTTCGGACAGCCGCACGTTCTGCCGCAAGTGCGATGTGGACAACATGCGGGCCAGGGGGCTGGCGCTTGGCGGCTCGCTGTCCAATGCCATCGTCGTGGACGGCGATCGCGTGGTGAACCCCGGCGGGTTGCGCCACGAGGACGAAGCCGTGCGCCACAAGATGCTGGATGCACTGGGCGATCTTGCCCTTGCCGGCGCGCCGATCTTCGGCCGTTACGAGGGTTTCCGCGCCGGCCACGCCCTGACCAACAGGCTGTTGCGGGCGCTGTTTGCGCGTGGCGATGCCTTTGCCTCGGTTCTGTGCGATGCCAGCAGCGCGGGCCGGCTTCCGGGCGTCGGGCTCACCCGCGGCGACGTGCCCGCCGTCGCCTGAGGCGACAAAACCGCGTCAAAGGCGTTTTGCCCCGGATTTTTCTGTGTTAGGACCGTGTCGAGCAGCAGCGGTTACGCGCGATCGTGCATCTGCGCACCGCGAGCGGCCGGGTGAACTGGATGGGGTATGTGCTTGATGACAAAGGCCGGAACTGTCGCAAAACTCATGGCGCCCTTTGTTGCGATGGCCCTTCTGGCCTCCTGCGGCGCGGGGCCCTCCAATGTGGCGGTGGATAGACTTTCGGCCCGGGAAATCTACCAGCGCGCGGAACACGAACTGGGGCGTGGCAAGCCCAAGGAGGCGGCGCGCTATTTCGGAGAAATCGAAAGGCTGTATCCCTATTCGGAATGGGCCAAGCGTTCGTTGATCATGCAGGCGTTTGCCTACCACAGGAAGAAGGACTACGCCAACAGCCGCGCCGCGGCGCAGCGCTATCTCGAATTCTACCCGGCGGATGGGGATGCGGCCTATGCGCAATACCTGATTGCCCTGAGCTACTACGATCAGATCGACGATGTCGGGCGCGACCAGGGCGTCACCATGAACGCGCTGCAGGCCCTTCGCAAGGTGATCGAGAACTACCCCGACAGCGACTATGCCCGTTCGGCGGTGCTGAAATTCGACGTGGCCTTCAACCAGCTTGCCGCCAAGGAAATGGAGGTGGGGCGCTATTACCTGAAGAAGCGGCATTACGCCGCGGCGGCGAACCGGTTCCGCACCGTGGTCGAACATTTCCAGACCACCGAGCAGACGCCCGAGGCGCTGTATCGGCTGATCGAATGCTACCTGGCGCTCGGGCTGGACGACGAGGCGCAGACCGCCGGGGCAATCCTGGGGCACAATTTCCGCTCCAGCCCCTATTACCAGGATGGCCATGACCTTCTGCGCGGGCGCGGCCTCGGGCCCGAGGCGCGCGGCAACGGCTGGCTGGCATCGCTCTACCGGCAGGTTATCCGGGGCGAGTGGCTCTAGGACGGGGACGGGCCATGCTGGTCAGTCTCGAAATCCGGGACATGTTGATCATCGATCGCCTGGAGCTGGAGTTTCAGCCCGGGCTGAACGTGCTGACCGGCGAGACCGGCGCCGGGAAATCGATCCTGCTGGATGCGCTCGGCTTCGTGCTTGGCTGGCGCGGGCGGGCGGCGCTGCTGCGCAAGGGGGCCGAAAAGGGAGAGGTTGCAGCCGTGTTCGCGCTGGCGGCGGATCATCCGGCGCGTGCGGTGCTGCGCGAGGCGGGGCTGCCCGATGAGGACGAGCTTGTGCTGCGGCGCACCAACCTGCCGGACGGGCGCAAGGTGGCCCGGGTGAATGACCGCCGCGCCTCGGCCCAGGTGCTGCGCGCCCTGTCCGACTGCCTTGTGGAGCTTCACGGGCAGCAGGACGACAGGGGGCTTCTGGACCCGGCAGGCCATCTCGGACTGCTGGACGAATTCGCCGGCGTCGGGCCCGATCTGGCGCGGCTGCGTGCGCTCTGGCAGGCGGTGTCGCGCGCGCGCGACGCGCTGGAGGCCGCCCGGCAGGAGCTGGCGCAGGCGCGCCGGGAAGAGGACTACATGCGCCATGCGCTGGACGAGGTGCGCGCCCTTGCC
>JALSRF010000039.1 GCA_026984895.1 Paracoccaceae bacterium | reverse complement strand
CCAGCCGCGAGTCGGCACAACCGCACCGGGCGGGCGACAGGCGCGCGGGGCGGCTTTTGCCCGGCATGGCGAAACGGCGCCCGGCGCCTGGCCTGCGCGCCGGCGCCTGGCCCCGCCCCTGGCAGCCGGCAGCACCACCTGACGGAAAGTGAGCGAAATGGCCATCGAAACCCGCGAAATCGGCCGAACCGGCCTGAAGGTCAGCATACTGGGCATCGGCGGCGCCCCCCTGGGCGGCAATTTCGCGGCCCTGCAACCGGGCGAGGCCCGCGCCATCGTCGCGGCCGGGTTCGATGCCGGGCTGACCTATGCCGACACCGCGCCGTTTTACGGCTATGGCCGTTCCGAGCGCGCCGTGGGCGATGCCATCCGCGGGCGCGATCATGTGCTGTCCACCAAGGTCGGCCGCCTGCTTGTCCCCGGCGCGGCCCCGGACCCGGCGCGCGACGGCATGATCGACCCGCTGCCGTTTCACCCGGTCTTCGACTATTCCTACGACGCCATCATGCGGTCGTATGAGGACAGCCAGCAGCGGCTGGGGCTGGAGCGTATCGACATCCTGCTGGTCCACGATATCGGCGAAATGCAGCACGGGGCGCGCGGGAATGCACGCCATTTCACGGATCTGGCCGACGGCGGTTACCGGGCGCTTGCCGAACTGCGCGCGGCCGGCAAGGTCGGCGCGATCGGGCTGGGCGTGAACGAAACCGCGGTCTGCCTCGCGGCGATGGAGATCGGCGACTGGGACTGCTTTTTGCTGGCCGGGCGTTACACGCTCCTGGAACAGGACCCGCTGGACGATCTGATCCCCGCCTGCAGCGCGCGCGCCATCACGCTGATTGTCGGGGGGCCGTTCAACTCTGGCGTCCTTGTGGGGCGCGACATGTGGAACTATGCCGAAACGCCGCGCCCGGTGGCCGAAAAGGCCGCGCGCCTGGCCGGGATCTGCGCCGATCATGGGGTCGAGCTGCCGGTTGCGGCGCTGCAGTTTCCGCTGGCCCATCCGGTGGTTTCGGCCGTCATCCCCGGCGCGCGCTCGGTTGACGAGATGCGCGGCATCCTCGACTGGGCCGCGACCCCGACCCCGCCCGCGCTGTGGCGCGACCTCAAGGCCGCCGGGCTGATCGCCGCCCGGGCGCCGCTGCCCGACGGGCGCGCCATTCTGGGCAGCACCTGAGCGCAGGCCACGCATCGAGGCGGCGGGTGGCGCGCGGCAGGCGGCGCATCGAGGCGGCGGGCGGCCCGGGACGGGCGGCGGGCGGCGCAGCGCCTTGTGGTCCGCCCGCGCTCGGCTTATGTGTTGGCGCCAGTAAACCGGGGGGCAGAAGCGCCCGCGCAACCGGATACAGACCAGAACGCAGATCACGCGGGGGCAGATGGCACGCGACACCGACAGCGGGCACTTATGGCTTGACTGGCTGAGCAATGCGCTCTTGCGCAGCACGATCGCCGCGATGCTGATCATGCCATACCGCTGGCGCGTGCCGGCCATGGGCTGGATCATGCGCCGGGTCATCGCGCCGGTCGCCGGATACGAGGCCCGCGCCAACGCCAATCTTGCGCGCGTGCACCCGGACTGGAGCGCAGCACAGCGCCGGGCCGTTGCCCGCGCGGTTATCGACAATGCCGGCCGCACCCTGATCGAGAACTATTCCACCCGCCCCTTCCTGCGCAGGATGCGCCGGACGCCGATCTCGGGCCCCGGGCTGGCGGCACTGGAACAGGGGCGCCGCGATGGCCGCCCCGCCATCCTGGTGACCGGGCACTTCGGCAATTACGAGGCCCCGCGCGCCGCGCTCGCCACGCGCGGCATTCCGGTGGGCGGGCTCTATCGGCGCGCGCGCAACCGCTTCTTCAACCGCCACTACGCGCGCACCATGAAGGCGTTCGGAGGGCCGGTGTTCGAACAGGGGCCGCGCGGCACCGCCGGTTTCGTGCGTCACCTGCGCAAGGGCGGCTTTCTGGTGCTGCTGTTCGACCAGCATGTCAGCGAAGGCATTGCCCTGCCGTTTCTGGGCATTCCGGCGATGACCGCGACATCGGCCGCCGAACTGGCGCTGCGATACGATGCGCTGCTGGTGCCGTTTTACGGCATCCGGCGCGACAACGGGCTGGATTTCGACATCGTTTTCGAAGCACCGGTGACGCATAGCGACGCGCGCACCATGACCCGCGCGCTGAACGCCAGTCTGGAACGGCGCATCGCCGAACACCCGGGGCAGTGGTTCTGGGTGCACCGGCGCTGGAAGGTGCCGGGCACCTGAGCGCCCCGGCCGCCGCGCAAGCGGGCAGCCGTGCGAACGCGAGGCCGTGCGAGCGGGCGGCGGTGCGGACGGGGCGGCGGTGCGGGCGGGGCGGTGCGAGCGGGCGGCGGTGCGGACGGGCAGCCGTGCGGGCGGGGCGGCGGTGCGGGCGGGCAGCCGTGCGGACGGGGCGGTGCCTGAGGGGACCGCCTGACAGGAGCGGCCGAGCCGAGCGCCCGCGCACCACGCGACCGCGCACCACGCGGTCGCACCACGCGGTCGCACCTCCCGGCCGCGGCGCCGGGCCCGGCGGTGCCCGCCCGATGTGCCGCGCGGCCCCGGCCTAAAGGTCAACCACCTCGACCGCCTTGCCCTTGACCGCAAGCGCCACGCGCCCCTCGCACAGCCGACGCGCATCGTTGCCGAACACCTGCGCCCGCCAGCCGGTGAACGCCGGTACCGTGGTATCGCCCGCCGCGATCAGGTCCAGATCGGCCGAGGTGGCGATCAGCTTCTGGGCCACCCCGGCGGATTCGGACCTGGCCTTCAGCAGCACGCGCAGCAGATCGGACAGCGCCGGGTTGGCACGCTGGTTTTCCCGGCGCGTCGGCGGCTTCGGGTAGTCCTTCGGCTCGCAGGACTCCGCGGCCTTCACCGCCGCCAGGATCCCTTCGGCAATCTCGCCGCGCCGGGCCTCGCGCAGCAGCAGCCGCGAGCGCCCCAGCTCCTTCATGCTGCGCGGCCTGGTCGAGGCCAGTTCCAGCAGCGCGTCATCCTTGAACACCCGCGAACGCGGGATGTTGCGCCGTTGGGCATAGTCTTCGCGAAACGCGGCCAGTTCCCGTGCGACGGCCAGGAATTTCCCGGAATTCGTTCGTGTTTTCAGCCGCTTCCACGCATCGCGCGGATGGGTGACATAGGTTTCCGGGTTGCTGAGGACGGCCATTTCCTCTTCCACCCAGCCCTGGCGCCCGGTGTCGCTTATCTTCTTCGACAAGAACTCGTAAATGCCGCGCAGGTGGGTCACGTCGCCAATGGCATAGGCCTTTTGCGCCGCGCTCAGGGGCCGGCGCGACCAGTCGGTAAAGCGCGAACTCTTGTCCAGCGGCTGGCGCACGATCTTGCGCACCAGCGTTTCGTAGCCCACCTGTTCGCCGAAGCCGCAGACCATGGCGGCCACCTGGGTATCAAACAGCGGCGCCGGGATCAGCCCGCCGTCCACCATGAATATCTCCAGGTCCTGGCGCGCGGCGTGAAAGACCTTGACCACGCCGGGATCGCGAAACAGTTCGTAAAGCGGCTCCAGAGAAAGCCCCTCGACCAGCGGATCCACCAGCACCGCGTCCTCGGGGGCATCGGTGGGCAACGCCAGTTGCACCAGACAGAGCCTGGAGTAATAGGTGCGCTCGCGCAGAAACTCGGTGTCCACGGTGACATAGGGGTGTTCGCGTGCGCGGGCGCAGAACCCGGCCAGCCCTTCGGTGGTTGTCAGCGTCGTGATCCCGTCGGCTCCGCGATCGGCTCCGCGATCGGTTTCGCGCCCCGTTCCGCGCCCCGTTCCGCGATCTGTCTCTCGCTCCATTTCTCGGTCCATTTCCTGGTCCATTCCACGATCCGTTCCACGACCGTTGCCCTGGCACGGTTATCCGCGCCTTTGCCGGCGGTTTCAAGGCCGCCCGGCTGCACCCTCGCGCGCCAGGCGCTCGGAGAATTCGCGCAGGACCCGCGGGTAAAGCCGGTGTTCGTGCCCGAGCACCCGCGCGGCAAGGCTTTCGGGGGTGTCGTCGGGCCGGATCGCGACCCGCGCCTGCCCCAGCACCGGCCCCGCATCCAGTTCGGCCGTGACCAGGTGCACCGAACAGCCGGCCTCGGCGTCGCCCGCAGCGATCGCGCGCGCATGGGTGTCAAGCCCCCGGTAACGGGGCAGCAGCGACGGATGGATGTTCAGCATCCGCCCCGCCCAGCGATCAACGAAACCCGGCGTCAGGATGCGCATGAAACCGGCGGTGCACAGGATGTGGGCGCGCGCGCGCTCCAGGTGGCGCTGGAGTTCCGCCTCGAAGGCCGTCCGGTCGCCCCCGAAGGCGCGATGATCCACGGTTGCGGTGCGAACGCCAAGCGCCCGCGCCCGGGCCAGACCACCCGCGCCCGGCACGTTGCTCAGCACCAGCACCGGGCGGGCCGGGTGATCGCCCTGCATCGAGCGCACCAGCGCCTCCATGTTCGAGCCGCCGCCCGAAATCAGGATCGCCACCCGCAGTGTCACGCCGCCGCCCGGCTGCGCAGCGTCCCCGAAAAGCGCAGGCCGCCCCCAGCCACCACGCGCCCGATGCGCACCGGGCGCTCGCCCGCCGCGCGCAGTTCGGTTTCCAGCGCCGGTGCCGCGCCCGGGTCGGCGACCACGACCATGCCGATGCCGGCGTTGAACGTCCTGAGCAGTTCGTCCGTCGCCAGCCCGCCGGCGCGCGCCAGCCAGGCGAAGACCGGCGGCAGTTCCCAGGCGCCAAGGTCGATTTCGCAGCCCAGGCCCTCGGGCAGGACGCGGGGCAGGTTCTCGGCCAGCCCGCCGCCGGTGACATGGGCAAGCGCATGCACGCCGCCTGCCCCTATCACCCGCAGCGCCGGTCCGACGTAAAGCCGCGTGGGCCTGAGCAGCGCCTCGCCCAGGCTGGCGGCCGGATCCTCGAACGGGCAGGCATCGTCCCAGCCCAGCCGCGCGCGTTCGGCGATGCGGCGCACCAGCGAATAGCCGTTGGAATGCACCCCGTCCGAGGCCAGCCCCAGCAGCACGTCGCCCGCCGCGACGCCGCGCGGCAGCGCCTGCCCCCTTTCCAGCGCGCCGACGGCAAAGCCGGCCAGGTCGAAATCCTCGCCGGCATACATCCCGGGCATTTCCGCCGTCTCGCCGCCGATCAGCGCCGCGTTCGCGCGCTTGCAGCCCTCGGCGATGCCGCCGACGACCCGGGCCGCGCGCGCCACATCCAGCCGGCCGGTCGCGAAATAGTCCAGAAAGAACAGCGGCTCGGCCCCCTGGCACACCAGGTCGTTCAC
>JALSRF010000038.1 GCA_026984895.1 Paracoccaceae bacterium | reverse complement strand
AGCACCGCGGCCGGCGGCATGGACCTGCTGGACCGGGCCAACCGTTCCGGCGTGGCCCGCGCCCTGCCGGCAATCGCGGCGCTGGTGGACAACGGCGATCTGGACCGGCTGGTGGAAATGGCGCGCCTTGTGGGCTCGGCCCAGGACGCGCTGACCGACGACATGGTGAGCCGCCTGGCGGCAACCGCGGCCGGCGGCATGGACCTGCTGGACCGGGCCAACCGTTCCGGCGTGGCCCATGCCCTGCCGGCAATCGCGGCGCTGGTGGACAACGGCGATCTGGACCGTCTGGTGGAGATGGCGCGCCTTGTGGGTTCCGCCCAGGACGCGCTGAGCGACGACATGGTGACGCGCCTGGCCCGCGTGGCGAGCGAAGGCATGATCCTGATCGACCGCCTCACCCGCGCCGAGGGCTTCATGAACCTGATCCGCCTGCTGGAGCGCCCCGAAATCGGCGAAACCCTCGCCACGCTTCTGGGCGCGCTGGGCGACGCCCACAAGAGCGTGCAGGACGCCCCTGCCAAGGGCGGCCTTGGCGGCGCCATCCGCCTGATGAGCGATCCGGGAACCCAGAACGCCCTGCGCCTGATGGCCGAAATCGGCAACGCGCTGGGCCGCTAGAGTATGTCACGGTTGATCGCATTCTCATGGCCCGGACCGCGCGGCGGCCCGGGCATGCGCCCGCCCGCCCCCATGGCGGGCGCATCCGCGCCCACCCGGGCGGCCGCATGCCCTCGGCTCATGATACAGACGAATCCGATCCCGGGCGACATGTCCCGGGAAGGGCGTTTCACGCGCGCCTGAACTCACGCGGTGGCGATGGATGCATCCCGTCCACCGCCCCGGGGCCATGGTCCGTGTCCATGTGGGCGGGCCGGCCCAAAGGATGAACCGCACGCCCATCGAGGCCGGCGGTCGGGGCCAGAGCGCCGGGTATCCCGGACGACAAGAGAGAGCATGAGAAAGCCTTGTCCACCGGACGCGCCGGGTGAAGGCCGGGCCTGAGCTCAGGAAGGCTGCTGTCGGCTTTCGCGGATCTCGGCAAGCCCCGCATCAAACGACATGACCGGCACATAACCAAGCTCGGCCTGGGCGCGGTCGATCCGATAGCGTCGCGGCAGGGCCACGAAATCCAGCTGAAAGCGCGACAGGGGCGGCTCGGCGCGCAGCCGAAGCGCCGACCACAGTGCCTCGACCGTGCGGGCCAGCGGCCGGGCCAGGGCAAGGGGAATGCTGCGGCTGGGCGGGGCCAGGCCGAATGCCTCGATGATGCCGCCCAGCACCTCGCGCACGCTCAGCCCGGCCGCATCGGTCACGAAATAGACCCGCCCGGGACGCCCGCCCTCAAGCGCCAGCAGGATTGCCGAGACGACATTCTCGACATGGCTCATCTCCATCGGTGCGCGGCCGTGATCGACCCATGCGAACCGGCCGCTCTGCACCTTGTCCAGCAATTGTTCGACCTGCCCGGACGGTCCCCAGATGAAGGACGGGCGCAGGATGATGATTTCCGGTCCACCCCCGCGCGCCAGAAGGGCCTGCTCGGCCGCCTTCTTGCAGGCGCCGTAGCGGGAATTGGGACGCGCGGGATAGGGGTGCGTCTCATCGATGTCCAGCAAGGGACCCGCGCCCTGCAGCACCGATTCCGAACTGAGATGGATCATCCGCCGCACGCCGAGATCGGCGCAGGCATCGGCCAGCGCGAGCGTGGCCTCGACGATCTGACGGTGCAGCACCTGCGCATCCCCCCAGACGGTGATCGGCGAGGCGGCGTGGATCAGAACGTCGTGCCCCTTCAGGGTGCCCTGCCAGTCGGCCACATCGTCGAGACTGCCACGAACCGGCGTTGCGCCCAGCGCCTGCAACACCGCGTCGCTTTTCGCCGACCGCGACAGGGCGGTGATTTCATGCCCGCCTTCCAACAGGCGCACGATCAGCCGCTTGCCGACGAAGCCACTGCCGCCCGTGACGAAAATCCGTGTCATGCCTGGCTCTTCCCTTCCTTCCGGTCCCTCACCCATGCGGGGTCTGCAGATCGACGCACGCCCGAGAAAGATTGCGCGCTATCTCCACCAGAGCACGCCGCAATCGCGCGTTGTCCTCGGGATCAAGACCTGCGGTTGCAATCCTTTCGAGTTCCGACACGATGTCCTTGATGCCCGCAACATGGGCGTCCGCCAGCCGAACCCTGACAAGCCTGGCATCCCTGGGGTCGCGCCGACGCAGGACATATCCCTTTTCCTCCAGCCGCTTGAGTGCGACCGACACACCGGACGCATCGAGCCCCAATTCAAGGGCAAGGTCTTTTTGCATCTTTCCCTCGGGATCATCATGCAGAATTCCCAGCAGGCGGAACTCGGCATGGCTGAGGCCGCAGTCCGACAGTCGGCCCGCCAGCCACTGGCCGGCCAGGCGCTCGATGCGGGCGACGAGCGGAAGAAGCTGCGGGCTGGTTTGCGGGGCCGGCATGGTATTGCCCTTCGATGGTCGGGTTTCACAGGGTGTTCCTATTATATGTTAAATTCCATGAATATATCAAGCATTGATAATTACATGTAAATGGAAGCGCCGAACCAAAACCAAGAACCCGAAAGCCGCCAATGAGATATGAACCGTCCGTGTTGACGCATCAATTGCAACCGGTCTTGTCCAGGTCCAGCGCGCGCATGGTGCCGATGGTCACGCCGTATTTCGTGGCGCCGCCGGGGTCGTCCGGGTCCATCACAAAACCGCCCTCCCGCGCAACGATCTCGCGGGCAATCTCGACCACGCTCATGCCCATTCTCCAATGCCGAAGATCTTCAACTTCACGGCCACGCCGGCGATCAGGGCCAGCAGCAGGCCGGTGGCGATCAGCCGCACGACGGTCTGCCAGGCGGTGCGCCGTGCCATGCGCAAGGACGCCAGCAGGGTGCGCAGGTCGCGGATATCGATGGCGGCCTCTGGCCCTTCGAGGCCGACATCGGCCAGCGCCTTGCGGGCGCCCTTCTCGGCGGCCCGCGCAAGGATGGCCTCGAAATCTTCCTCGGGCATACAGACAAATCCCGCCTCTGTGTGCGGTGGTGTCATGGTGTAGTCTCTCTTTGGTGGGTGGGATCAGGCGGCCGGCGCCGTCGGCAGCAGGGACTGGATGGCAATGCGCACATCCCCGCCGGTGAAACTGCCGCCGTTTGCAGTGAGCACGAACCGCGGGCGCGCCAGCATGACGCTCGGCAGGCGAAATTCGGCATTGGTCAGGGGTTCCTCGTGGCCGTCGTCGTGGGTCAGGCGCCGCCTGTCGCTGTCCAGAACCCAGGGGCCGAAGCGCAGCCTGCGCCCCATGACCGGTTCGCCCGGAGCCCGCCGCATCGCTTCACACCCGCCTGGCCCGGGGCGCGCGCAAGCGGTCCGGGCCAGCGTCCGGGTCTGCGTCCGGGGCGCGCAGGTTTCGGGACCGGGGCCGGGGCCGGGTCGGGCAGGTTCTGCCGGCCGCGCTGTCCGCGGCCGCCTGCCGAAATCCGCCTGACGCGGTGATGCGAAATGATGCGAAATCACGCGAAATGACGCGCGGGCCCGGTTTCGCAGGACCGGCGCCGCTGCTTTTCGAGCCGTCGCCGGCGCGCATCGGGCGACAGCCACGCGCCCCCGAAGGGCGCAAGGCGCGGCTGCGACGTGCTGGCGCTTGAGCACGGGCGCATCCTGGGCCACTGTGAACCGGAAACCACGCGACAAAGGACAAGGAAGATGGCTGCCATTCCCCCGGTCTGCGACTTCGGCTGGAAAGCCCCCGATTTCACCCTGCCCGCCACCGACGGCACGACCTGGTCGCTGGCCGACATCCGCGGCTCCCGCGGCACGCTGATCATGTTCATCTGCAACCACTGCCCCTATGTCCTGGCGGTTCTGGACCGGATCCTGCGCGATGCCCGCGATCTGCAGAAACTGGGTATCGGCGTCGCAGCGATCAGCGCCAACGACGCGCGCGCCTATCCCGCCGACAGCTTCGAGAACATGAAGAAGATGGCGCAGGATCGCGGCTTTTCCTTCCCCTATCTCTACGACGAATCCCAGGACGTGGCGCGTGCCTACGGCGCCGTCTGCACCCCCGATTTCTTCGGCTTCAACGCAGCCGACGAGTTGCAGTATCGCGGCCGGCTGGACGAAAGCCGCAAAGAGGCCGCACCACCCGACGTGCGCCGCGATCTGTTCGAGGCGATGAAACAGGTGGCCGAGACCGGACAGGGCCCGCGCGAACAGATCGCCTCGATGGGGTGCTCGATCAAGTGGAAAGCCGCATAGGGCCACAGGCCGCCCGGCCGGCGGGGCTGCATGCGCGCGCGCGCGCCGGGCGAAGCCGTCATGACCTGACACGACACGACCTGCCCTGGCCTGGCGCGTCCCGCCATGGCCCGGCGTGGCGCGGCCTGGCCCGGCGTGGCCTGTCATGGCCTGGCGCGGCGCGTCAGCCCGTCTCCTCGGCCAGCGGCAGGCTGACCCGTGCCGACAGCCCTCCGTCCGGCCGGTTCGCCAGGCTGACATCGCCGCCATGCGCGCGCAGGATCGCACGCGCAATGGCAAGGCCCAGCCCGCTGCCCCCGGTCTCGCGCGAGCGCGAGGTTTCCAGCCGCACGAAGGGTTCGAACACCCGTTCAAGCTCGGCTTCGGGAATGCCGGGCCCGGTGTCCTCGATGCGCAGCTCGGCCCGGCCGTCGCCCGCGCGCAGCCCGATCGCGGCACTGCCGCCGTAGCGCAGGGCGTTGTCCACCAGGTTGCGCAGCGCGCGCCGCAGCGCCACCGGATGCACCCGGCTGATCACCGGGCCGGCGGGCGGGCGAAAGGTCACGCGGGCATCCTTTTGCCCGTAGCCGGCCACCAGATCGGCCAGAAACGCCGAAAGGTCGGTGCGCTGCGCCGGTTCGCTGGTGGCCATGCCGCGCGCAAACGCCAGCGTCGATTCCACCATTTCCTGCATTTCCTCGACCACCGCGCCCAGGCGTTCGCGGCTTTCGTCGTCTTCGATCATCTCGACGCGCAGCCGCATCGCCGTCAGCGGCGAGCGCAGGTCATGGCCCAGCCCCGCCAGAAGCTGCGCCCGTTCCTCCACGAAGCGCTTCAGCCGGTGCTGCATTTCGTTGAAGGCCCGGGTCAGGGTGCGCAGTTCGCGCGGGCCGCTGGGGGGCACCTCGATCACCTCGTCGCCGCCACCGATCCGCCGGGCGGCCGACGCCAGCGCCCTGAGCGGGCGCGTCAGCCGGCCCAGGGCCACCCAGAGCACGGCCAGGATCATCCCGGCGGTGACAAGAAAGGTCGCCGCCTGGTTCCAGGCCACCTGAT
>JALSRF010000037.1 GCA_026984895.1 Paracoccaceae bacterium | reverse complement strand
TCTGCCTTTCTTTCCCGTGCGTTCCGTCTCCCCTGGACTCTTTGCGCCCGTCCTTTGCGCCTGTCCCTTCCCGCCTGTCCTTCCCGCCTGTCCATTGCGCCCGTCCTTTGCGCGTGCCCTTCCCCCGGGCCATGCCCGCGCGCCCTGGTTCGGGCCATGCCCGCTGTGCCGGTTCCCTTGCGCTTGCCGCCGGGCGATTGCAGGGCAGGGGGGCGTCCAGGGCCTTTCGCGCGGCAGCGGCAACCGGTCCCGGCCCTAGCCGCCCACCATCAGCGGCATCAGCACCACCTCGCTGTCGGGGCGGACCGGCTGAAACCAGGCTTCGCGATAGATCACCCCGTCGATGGCCAGCGACACGCCGCGCTCGATCCGGTCTTTCAGGCCCGGATAGTTGGCCTCAAGTTCGCGCAGCACTCCCTTGAAATCGCTGGCATTCACCTCGACCACATCGCGCCCGCCGGTGGCTTCGCGCAGCGATCCCCAGAGGCGCACCTGCACCATCGCCTAGCCCTTCAGCGCCTGCAGGATCCGGGGCGGCGACATCGGCAGTTCGTGCAGCCGCGCCCCGATTGCGCGCGCCACCGCGTTCGACAGCGCCGCCAGCGGCGGCACGATCGAGGTTTCCCCGACCCCGCGCACCCCGTAAGGGTGGCCGGGATTGGGGATCTCCAGGATCACGGTGTCGATCTTCGGCAGGTCCGAGGCGACCGGGATGCGATAGTCCAGAAAGCCGGGGTTCTGCAGCCTGCCGTCTTCGCCATAGATGTATTCCTCGTTCAGCGCCCAGCCGATGCCCTGCACCGCGCCGCCCTGCATCTGGCCTTCCACATAGTCGGGATGCACCGCCTTGCCGGCGTCCTGAAACACGGTATAGCGCAGGATCTTCGTATGTCCGGTCTCTGGATCCACTTCCACATCAACAAGATGCACGCCAAAGCTCACCCCGGCGCCGTCCGCGTTCACCTCGTGATGCCCGGCGATGGGGCCGCCGGTCTTGTTGGCGATGGCGGCGATCTCGGCAATCGACATCGGCTCGAAGTCGCCGGCATTGGGGCCCGCGGGCCTGGCGCAGCCGTCTTCCCAGATGACCGCCTCTTCGTCGATGTCCCAGATCTTCGCCACCCGGGCGCACATCTTGCGGATCATGTCACGCGCCGCCTCGATGGTGGCAAGCCCCACCGCAAAGGTCACCCGGCTGCCATCGGTCACGTCGTTGAACCCCAGCGACGCGGTGTCGGCCACAATGGTGCGCACCTTGTCGTAGGGGATGCCCAGTTCCTCGGCCGCCATCATGCTGATCGAGGCGCGCGAGCCGCCGATATCCGGGTTGCCCTCGGTCACGCCCACGGTGCCGTCGGCATCCAGGTTCAGCGTCACGCAGGTGTTGCCGCCGAAGTTGAACCAGAAGCCGCACGACAGCCCGCGCCCCTGGTTGGGGCACAGAGGAGCGGCGTAATGCGGGTGCGCCTTCGCGGCCTCCAGCGTGGCCACCAGTCCGATATCGTCGAATGTCGGCCCGTAGGCGGATTTCGTCCCCTTCCTTGCGGCATTTTTGAGCCGCACCTCCAGCGGATCCAGCCCCAGTTCCTGGCAAAGCTCGTCCACGGTGCTTTCCACCGCATAGATCGCCATCGGCGCGCCCGGCGCGCGATAGGCGGCCTGGCGCGGCCGGTTGGTCATCACGTTGATGCCGTCGGCGCGCACCGCCTCCAGATCGTAGGCGGCAAAGGCGCTCATCGCGCCCAGTTCCACCGTGCCGCAGGGGAAGGCCCCGCCCTGATAGCGCAGCATCGCCTGGGCGGCGGTGATGCGCCCGTCGCGGGTCATGCCGATCTTTATGTCGCTCCAGGACGACACGGTGGGGCCGGAGGCGCGGAAGACCTCGTCGCGGCTCATCACCAGCTTGACCGGTCGGCCGGCCTTGCGCGAGAGCGCCAGTGCCACCGGCTCGATCGTCACCGTGGTCTTGCCGCCGAACCCGCCGCCGATCTCCGAGGCTGTCACGCGCAACTGGCTGGTGTCCATGCCCAGGAAATCGGCGCACAGCTCGCGCACGTAATAATGGCCCTGGGTGCAGCACCACAGCTCGCCCCTGCCGTCGGGGGTGACGCTGGCCAGGCAGGCGTGCGGCTCGATATAGCCCTGATGGGTCGCGGCGGTGCGGAAACTGCGTTCGATGACCCGGTCGGCGCGGGCAAAGCCGGCCTCCAGGTCGCCATGGCCGAAGCTGACCACATGGGTAACGTTCGGGTGCGTGCCTTCGGGGGCGTTTCTTGCGCGCCGGTCTTCCTGCACCACGGGGGCATCGGGTTTCAGCGCGTCCTCGATCTCGGTCACGTGCGGAAGAACCTCGTATTCCACCGCGATCAGCTCCAGCGCCGCCCGGGCCGCCGATTTGCTGGTGGCCGCCACCGCCGCCACCGCATGGCCGTCGTAAAGCGCCTTCTCGCGGGCCATGCAGTGATCCAGCGCATCCTGGTTGAAGGAATGTTTCGCGCGGCAAAAATCCGCCGAGGTCACCACCGCCTTGACGCCCGGCAGCGCCTCGGCCCTGCTGGTGTCGATGGCGCGGATGCGCGCGTGCGCATGCGGGCTGCGCAGGATCGCGCCGTGCAGCATTCCCGGCGCGCTCATGTCGGCGCCGTAAAGGGCGCGGCCGGTGACCTTGTCGATGCCGTCGGGGCGCGGCACCCGGGTGCCGACGACCTTGAAGGCGCGCTTGCGATCGTCCAGTGCCATGATCCCTCAGCCCTTTCGCATTTGCGCCGCGGCGTCCATCACCGCGGCGACGATCTTGTCATAGCCGGTGCAGCGGCACAGGTTGCCGGCAAGCCAGTAGCGCACGTCGGTTTCGCTGGGGGTCGGGTTCTTCTCCAGCAGCGCCCTGGCCGCCACCAGAAAACCGGGGGTGCAGATGCCGCATTGCAGCGCCGCGTGGTCGAGGAACTTCTGTTGCAGCGGGTGCAGCCGGTCGCCATCGGCGAGCCCCTCGACGGTCTCGACGCTGCGCTGGTCGGCTTCGGCCGCCAGCACCAGGCACGAACACACCAGCCGCCCGTCGAGCAGCACCGAACAGGCGCCGCAATCGCCGGTGCCGCAGCCCTCCTTGGTGCCGGTCAGCCCCAGGTCGTCGCGCAGCACGTCAAGCAGGCTCTGCCCGGCCTCGCACAGGTATTCGACCGCATCGCCGTTGATCGTGGTGCGCACATGTATCCTGCTCATTTCTATCCTGCTCATTTCGTCCCCCCCGCGCGGTCTTGCGCGATCTTCGCCGCGCGTTTCGCCAGAACGCCGACGACCTGCTTTCTGAACGCCACCGTCCCGCGCTTGTCGTCGATCGGGCTGGCCAGTGCCGAACAGGCCTCTGCCATCGCTGCCAGCGCTGCATCCTCCAGTTTGGTGCCGATCAGGCAGTGCGCGGCCTCCTCGGCCAGCAGCACTTTCGGCCCCACCGCGCCAAGCGCAATGCGCGCCCGGGTGCAGCGGCCGTCCTCGTCCAGCACCAGAGACACCCCGGCCGAGGCAACGGCAATGTCCATCTCGGTGCGCGGAATGAACCGCAGATAGGCGTCGGCGGCCCGTTTCGGGCGCGCCGGCAGAAGGATCGAGGCCACGAATTCGCCTTTTGCCAGCGAATTGCGCCCCGGCCCCACCGGGATGTCGGACACCGGACAGTCGCGTTCGCCCCGCGGGCCGAAAACGCGCGCCACCGCATCGGCGGCCACAAGCGCCGGCACCGCGTCGGCCGCCGGCGAGGCGTTGCACAGGTTGCCGGCGACGGTGGCGCGCCCCTGCACCTGGGTCGATCCGATCAGCTCCACCGCCTCGACCACGCCGGGCCAGAGCGCGCGCACCCCGGCATGTTCGCCAAGCCGCGCGCCGGGCACCGCCGCGCCCAGCCGAAAGCCGCCGTCTTCGGCGGTGATCGCGTCCAGTCCGGGAATGCGCTTGATGTCCACCAGCAGGTCGGGCCGCAGGGCCCCGGATTTCATCTGCACCAGCAGGTCGCTGCCGCCGGCCAGCACCCGGGCATCGCCCGGTTCGGCCTGCAGGAGCGCCGCGGCTTCGCTGGCGGATCGGGGGGCGGCGAACTGCATCGAAAACACATCCCTTGTGGTGACGTCTCAGGTTATCGCCGCTGCCCTGGCCGGGCAAGCCGGGAAATCGGCTGCCGGCGGCGTGCCCGAGCTGCAATCCGGGCCCGGGCCGCAATCCGGGATGGCCGGCGGCCCTTGCGCAGAATTCAGGGAAATCCGGCCAATTCGAAAAGGAATCGAAAGCCGGGGATTTTCATTTGGCGCAAAACCCGTTATTGCGCCGGTCACGGCCCGGCCGCATGGGGGGCGTGGGCGGCCCGATAAGGCCGCGCCGCCAGCCCGGGCCCGCCGCCATGACCAGACGTCCCGGGAAACCGGACGCACCAGACCGGACACAGGAAACCGCACGGCCGGAGCAGCGCCGATGACAGACCGCCAGCAAGAACTTCTTTCGCTGATCCGGCGTGACGGCGCCGTGCGTGTCAAGGACATGGCCCGGCGCTTTCGGGTCACCACCCAGACCATCCGGCGCGACCTGAACGCGCTGTGCGATGCGGGGATGGCGCGGCGCACCCACGGCGGCGCCCGCGCGCCCGATTCGGCGCGGGTCTCGAACCTTGACTACCGTGCGCGAAGGGCGCTTCGGCGCGACGCCAAGCAGGCCGTGGCGCGCGTGGCCGCCGGGCTGATCCCGGGCGGCTGTTCGCTGATGCTGAATATCGGCACCACCACCGAACAGGTGGCCGTGGCGCTGGGCGGCCACGCGCAGCTGGTGGTGATTTCGAACAACATCAACATCATCTCGACGATGATGAGCGCCGCCCCGCGCGAACTGATCCTGGTGGGCGGTGCGGTGCGCTGTTCGGACGGGGCGGTGATAGGCGAACAGGCGGTAGAGTTCATCGCCCGCTACAAGGCGGATTATGCGGTCATCGGCTGCTCGGCGCTGGACGAGGACGGGGCGGTTCTGGATTTCGATTCGCGCGAGGTCTCGGTGGCACGCGCGATGCTGCGAAACGCCCGCACGCGGGTGCTGGTGTGCGATCACTCGAAATTCGCGCGCACGGCACCGATGCGCATCTGCAACCTCGACGATCTGGATTTCGTGGTCATCGACCGGCGCCCCGGCGCGCGCTTCATGCAGGTGGCCCGGGCCGCCGGCACGCGGGTGCTGGTGGCCGGGCAGGAGCGGGCGACAGCGGGCGCGCATGTCGAAAAGGGACGGGAAACGGGGACAACTTGAAATGGCGGACAACCTGACGAATGGCGGCAACGGC
>JALSRF010000036.1 GCA_026984895.1 Paracoccaceae bacterium | reverse complement strand
CTTGAAAATGTTCATCTTGTTTCCTGTCTTGCTGTTTTACAGTGATCTGTGGTTCGACGGCGCAACTGGCCACCTGATATCTACAACACCCCGGGGAGCGGAATTATTCATTCGCCGCGCAAGGAAATCGAGGCCCGGCTCCAGGCCCTCTGGCCACGGCTGTGGCGTTTTGCGCTCGGGCTGTGCCGCAATCGCGCCGATGCCGAGGATCTGGCCCAGGCAACCTGTCTGCGGGTGCTGGAAAATGCCGCGAAGTATCGCGACGGAACCCATTTCGACCGCTGGGTTCTTACCATCTGCCGCAACCTGTGGCACAACGAATGCCGGGCGCGCCGCCTGCGGCAGGGCAATGGCTGCGATTGTGTCGATGCTCTCGATCTGCCGTCCGGTTCTGCCGACGCCCAGGCGAATATTTTCCACGCCGAGGTGTTAAGCAAGGTGATGACCCTGCCCGATGCCCAGCGCGAAACCCTGCTTTTGGTCTATGTCGAGGGGTTCACCTACAAGGAGGCCGCCGGGATGCTGGATATTCCGGTTGGCACCGTGATGAGCCGCCTGGCTGCGGCGCGAAAGAAACTGGCCCCCCTTAACAAGGATGATCCGGCATGTTGAGCGATGAACACCTGACCGCCTGGCTGGATGGCGAATTGCCGCAACACGAGGCCGATCTGCTGCAACGTCGCCTGGCCGGCGATCCCGGGCTTGCGGCGCGCATCGAGGCCCTGCGCCTGGAGCGCGCGCGCCTTGTTGCCGCCTTCGCCGCGCTCGAAGCGGGCGCGCCGCCGTTTCCGCAAATGGAATCGCCCCCGGCACCGCCCCCGGCACGGCGCGCCCGGCTGGCCCGGTCCGTCGCCGTTGCCGCCCTGGTCGTTCTGGTCGCTCTGGCGATCGGCACCGGTTACTGGCTGGGAAGCCGGCCCCGGATCGGCGATTGGCGCACCGAAGTCGCCCATTATCAGGTCCTCTATGTGCCCGATACCCTGACCGGCCTGCAGCCGGACCCGGCGCGTCTTGCACGCGAATTTTCGCTGGCCTCGGCGCGTATCGGTCGCCGGCTCGATCCCGATGCCCTGTCGCGGATCGACGGGCTGACGCTGCGCCGCGCCCAGGTGCTGGGCTTTCGGGGGCAAGCGCTGATCCAGATCGCCTATACCGCGCCGGACGGCACGCCCATCGCCTTTTGCATCATGCGCAATACGGGCGGCCGCCGCAGCCCACCGAAAAACGCGCGCCTGATGGGGCTGGCAAGCGAAAGCTGGCAGGACGCGGGCCATGCCTATCTGGTGATCGGCGGCAATGATCCCGGCAGCATCGCCGGAATTGCCCGGCAGATCCGCCGGCAGGTGGGCTCGTGACCGCCTAACCGGGCGGCAGGTCCAGCGCCAGGTAGTTGCGCAGATATGCCTCGGTCCCCTCGGGGCAGAGCCGGCGCACCAGCCAGAGCGCCAGATCGAAGCCCGAGACGATCCCGCCCGCGCTCACCAGCGGCCCGTCCTGCACCACCCGCTGCCCGGCAGTGACGCGGCATTCGGGGTGGCGCGTGCCGAGTTCCTCCAGAAAATCGTGATGCGTGGTCAGCCGCCGCCCGTCGGCCAGCCCGCAGCCCGCCAGCAGGAGCGCCCCGGTGCAAACGCTGCACAGATAGCGGCAATCGCGCGCCCGGGCCTTCAGCCAATCCACGGTCTCGGGGCGGTCCAGTTCCAGCCGCGCGCCGGTGCCGCCGGGCACGATCACCACATCGAGCGGCGGCGCATCGGCGAAATCGTGCTGCGGGGTGACGGTCATGCCCATCTCCATCACCAGCGGGCGCTTTTGCGGCGCCACCAGCACCACGCGCAGATCGGGGCAGCTTTGTGCGGCGATGCGCAGCGATTCGTAAGGCGCGGTGAAGTCCAGCTCGTCCGCCTGCGCGAAGATCAGGATACCGATGGTGGTCATGGCCGGCCCTCGCAAGACAGCGGCAGCTCCAGCCCGTCCACCCCCAGCACCACTTCGCCGTCGAAATCGGCGGCCACATCCGCGGCCACAGCCTCCAGCATGGCGGGCGGTTTTTGCCGCAGATGGGTCAGAACCAGCCGCCCGACCCCGGCGCGCGCGGCCACCTTGCCCACGGCGGCGGAATTCAGGATCACATGGCGCGAGATCACGTCGCGTTCGAAACCGGTTTCCTCGGCGCGCGCAAGATAGCAGCAGGCGACCAGCGTATCGGCCCCCGCCGCCAGCCGGTCGAGCCCGCTGCACGCCACCGTATCGCCGCTGATCGCCAGCGCCCGCCCGCGCGCTTCCAGCCGGTAGCCAAGGCAGGGAAACTCGTCGAAGGCGATCCCCAGCCCGTGGCCGTGGCTGACCCGCGCGCAGCCCACCCGCAGCGGGCCATCGGCGAAAACCGGGCCTTCGTCCACATCGCGCACCGCGAAAAGCGCGCGGATCGGGAACAGGGCATCGCCGGTGATCTCGGCCTCGCGTTCGCGAAAACGGATGTCGGCGCGATAGACCCGGTCAAACAGCGCCTCGACGATCGCCGCGGTGCCGTTCGGGCCGTAAACCGGCAGCGGGCGGCTGCGCCCCGCATTCCAGACCGACAGCAGCAGATCGCCCAGATTGCCGATATGGTCGAAATGGTGATGGGTCAGGAACACAGCATCCAGGTCCTCGGGCGCCACGCCCGCGCGCAGCAGGGCGCGGGTGACGCCGCGCCCGGCATCGAACAGCAGATTGCGCCCGCCCGCCCGCACAAGCAGCGCCGAGGCCCCGCGCGCGGGCTCGGGCCTGGGCCCGCCGGTGCCCAGAAGAACGATACACTCCGACGGGTCTTGCGGGTCTTGCACGTTTTCATCCTTTCGGCCGAAAAGGCCGACAAGATAGGCACGGGCGCCGCCAGAGGCAAGGGCGCGCCATGGGCCGGTGCGCCGCGCCCCTTCGGGACGACGGGGGCCGTTTTCTCTGCCTGAATCTGCCTGAAACCGATGCCCGGGCCGGGCCGACGGAGGCCGGTTCAGCCCGGCCGGTTCAGCCCGGCCGGCTCGGCCCTGCCGGCTCAGCCTTGCCGCTGCTGCCCCCTCCCCTGCCCCTGTTGCGCAGCTCCACCGCGTCCAGGCTGCTGTCCTGCAACTCGCGCAGCAGTTTGCGCACCATCGCCTCGCGATAGTCGTCAAAGCCGCGCGCCACCTCGACGAAGGCGCCGGGCCCCGTGATCAGCGCCTTTTCGTAGTAGAGCCGCAGATTGGCGACCTCGTTCTCGATGGCAAGCCCGTTCACCGTGACCCCGCGCGCCCGGGCCAGCGCGCGCGCCTGCGGCAGGCGCATCGCCCCCTTGACCCAGGGCTCGGTCTCGGGCCCGTCGCCGGAGACGTCGATCACGTCGCGCACCGCGCGCGTCGGCTCGGCGTCGAGCATGTTCAACGCATAGGCCAGCGCGTCGCCGATATTGGTGCCGCCCCCGCCAAGCGCCGGCACGCCCGGAGCCAGCACCCGGTAGCTTTCGATTTCCCGCGCAAAGGCTTCGAAACTTGCCGGATCGGACAGGCGGAGCCAGCCGGTCCTGTATTTCGGATAGGACGCATCCGACCAGATCAGCATCGCCGCCAGGATGGCGCCGCTCGGCCCGGCCCGCACCGCGTCCTGGACCTCGGGCGCGCGCACCGCCGCCGCCAGTCCGCCCAGTTGCAGGCGAAGCTCGCGCGGGTCGATGCTGCCCGAGGCATCGACCGACAGGATGATCCTGAGGTCCACGATCCCGGCTGGCGCGCCTGCGTCCGCCGCACCCTCCCGGGCCAGGAGAATCCGGGGAATCAGGCAGAAGATCACAAGGGCCACGCGCAACATGCGACCCAGCCTAGGCGCTTGGCGGCGCTCTGTCACCCGTCCGCACGACCGGCGCCGGCCCGCCAGCGCGCCAGAACCCGGTCCGGCTCCAGACGAGCGCCCTTCCCGCCCGCAGCCCCCGGCGTGGCGCTAAGGCGCGGCGCGGCCGCGGGGCCGTCGGCACCGAACACGCCGCGCGCGGCCATGTGCGGGTGCCCGGGCGCTTCGCCGATGGACAGCACCGGGGTCACGCAGGCGTCGGTCCCGGCGAACCTTTCGGCCCAGAAATCGCGGCTTTCGCGCGCAAAGATCGCTCCCAGGCGCGCCCGCATTTCCGGCCAGTGGGGGCGCGACATCTGCGGCGGCAGGTCGTGGACCGCCAGCCCCAGCCCCGCCAGCAGCGCGGCCCAGAATTTCGCCTCGATCGCCCCCACCGCCACATGGCCGCCGCAGGCACAGCGGTAAACCCCGTAAAACGGCGCCGCCCCGTCCAGCAGGTTGTCCCGGCGCCGATCCCGCCATTGCCCCGCACGAAACAGCGAAAGGATCATCGTCGAAAGATGCGCAACCCCGTCGACGATCGCCGCATCCACCACCTGCCCGCGCCCCGAGCGCGCCGCCTCGAGCAGGGCCACACCATCCCGAACGCCAGATACATGCCGCCGCCGCCGAAATCGCCCAGCAGATTCAGCGGCACCGCCGGCGCCTCGCCCCCGATGGCATGCAGCATTCCGCCCAGCGCGATGTAGTTGATGTCATGGCCCGCGTCATGCGCCAGAGGCCCGTCCTGCCCCCAGCCGGTCATCCGCCCGTAAACCAGCCGCGGGTTTGCCGCCAGCGCCGCGTCCGGCCCGAGCCCCAGGCGCTCCATCACGCCCGGGCGCATGCCCTCGATCAGCCCGTCGGCGAGGCTGATCAGGGCGCGCGCCGCATCCCGCCCCGGCCGCGATTTCAGGTCCAGTTCCACATACCCGCGCCCGCGTTCCAGCAGATCGCGCGGCTGGGCCATCAGCGCCGGCGCTCCGGGACGCGCGATACGCACCACCTCGGCCCCGAAATCGGCCAGCAGCATCGCGGCAAAGGGCGTCGGCCCGAGCCCGGAAAACTCGACAATGCGAATACCCTCCAACGGTCCGCTCATCTCGCCTTCACCCCATCTTCTTCTTGGGCCAAATACCTGCCGCGCAGCGACCGCCCGGCAGGGCGGTTCAGGCCTCCGACACCAGCCCGTGATCCAGCCGCAACACCCGGTCCATGCGCGCCGCCAGGTCCAGGTTGTGGGTGGCGATCACCGCCGCCAGGCCGGTCTCGCGCACCAGCTCCAGCAGCATGGCGAACACCTGCTCCGCGGTTTCCGGGTCAAGGTTGCCGGTGGGTTCGTCGGCCAGAAGAACCGACGGCCGGTTGGCCAGCGCCCGGCAGAAGGCGACGCGCTGCTGTTCGCCGCCCGAAAGCTGTGCCGGGCGGTGGTCGGCCCGCCCGGCCACCCCGACACGCGCCAGAAGATCGCGCGCCCGCGCCTC
>JALSRF010000035.1 GCA_026984895.1 Paracoccaceae bacterium | reverse complement strand
GGCACCGCCCGGGGTGCGCGCTCGCACCGCGGCGGGCGTTCCCGCTTTATTCACGCCTATGAGCGCACCGGTGTGATCGAGGAACATCTGACGCCCGCCTGGCAGCGGCGCATTGCCTTCGCTTTTCGTTTTCCCGATCCCGCCAAACGAAGGATCTGACATGGCATCCATTCTTCTGGCCTCGGCTGGCGCTGCCATAGGTGGCAGCATCGGCGGGGCCATCCTTGGTGTGTCGGCCGCCACCATCGGCGGCGCGATCGGCTCCTTTGCGGGCTCGATGATCGACAGCTGGATTGTCTCGTCATTGGCCCCCGGGCAGCGCATCGAGGGCCAGCGGCTGGAAAACCTGACCCTCACCACCTCGACCGAAGGGGCAGTGATCCCGCGCATCTATGGCCGGATGCGGATCGGCGGCAACATCATCTGGGCGACGGATTTCACCGAGACCGTGAACACAACTACGCAGGGTGGCGGCAAGGGCGGCGGGCCGAAGGTGACCACCACGGCCTACATCTATTCCGCCTCCTTCGCGGTGGCGCTTTGCGAGGGGTCGATTTCCGGCATCGGGCGCATCTGGGCTGACGGCAAATCACTCGATCTGAAGGATGTGACATGGCGGCTCTATACGGGTAACGAGACCCAGCAGCCGGACCCGTTCATTCTCGCTAAAATGGGGACGGGCAATGCGCCCGCCTATCGCGGCACGGCTTACGTGATGTTCGAGGAATTGCCGCTGGAACAGTTCGGCAATCGCATCCCGCAACTGTCTTTCGAGGTCTTCCACCCCGTTATTGAACCCGACACCGCCGAGGGCATGATCCGCGCCGTCACCCTGATCCCCGGCACCGGCGAGTTTGTCTACGCCACGGAACCTGTGTCTCGTGGTTCTGGTGGCAATACCGCCTCCGAGAATGTTCACACCACCAATGCGGTGCCCGACATTGTCGCGGCGCTCGATCAGCTGCAGGCTGCAGCCCCGAACATCGAAAGCATCAGCCTCGTAGTCAGCTGGTTCGGCACCGACTTGCGGGCGGGAAATTGCCGGATTGCGCCCGGGGTCGAAAATACCACCAAGGTCACCACACCCAAAAGTTGGGCAGTGAATGGTGTGGCGCGTGCAGGTGCGCATGTGATCAGTCTCGATGCCAGTGGACGCACGGCCTATGGCGGCACACCGGCGGATTTCGCCGTGGTGCAAGCCATTCAGGAGATCAAGGCGCGCGGGCTGCGGGTCACCTTCTATCCCTTTCTGCTGATGGATATTCCAACAGGCAATACGCTGCCCGATCCATATTCCGATAATGCGGCCACGATCGGCCAACCCTCTTACCCATGGCGTGGGCGGATCACCTGTTCTCCGGCGGCGGGCTATGCAGGAACCGTGGACAAGACCGCTGCTGCCGTCCCGCAGGTGTCCGCGTTTATGGGCAATGCACAGGTATCCGACTTTGCGGTCAGTGGCGAGACCGTCTCCTGGACCGGCGGCACCGACTGGGGCTATCGCCGCATGATCCTGCATTACGCCCACCTCTGCGCGGCCGCCGGTGGTGTGGACACTTTCCTGATCGGCTCGGAATTGCGCGGCCTGACGACAATCCGCGATGGGGTCACCACCTATCCAACCGTTGCGGCCATGAGGCAACTGGCGTCTGACGTCGCCGGCATTCTCGGCACCAGCACCGCCATCAGTTACGCCGCCGACTGGTCGGAATATTTCGGGCACCAGCCAACGGACGGTTCCGGCGATATGTTTTATCATCTCGATCCATTGTGGGCCGATCCGAACATCCACTTCATCGGCATCGACAATTACCTGCCCCTGTCCGACTGGCGCGACGGATTTGACCACGCGGATGCGCAAGCGGGCTGGAGCTCAATCCGTGATCTCGACTATCTACGCAGCAATATCGAGGGTGGCGAAGGGTTCGACTGGTTCTATGCCTCGGACGCCGACCGCACCGCCCAAAACCGCACGCCCATTACCGACGGGGTCTATAATCAGCCATGGGTATTTCGTCCCAAGGATATACGCGCGTGGTGGTCCAACCCCCATTATGACCGCCCGGGCGGGGTGGAAAGCGCATCCCCCACCGAGTGGGTGCCGCAATCCAAGCCGATCCGCTTTACCGAACTCGGCTGCCCCGCCGTCGATCGTGGCACCAACCAGCCGAACGTGTTCTATGACCCGAAGTCGGCCGAGAGCGCCCTGCCATATTTTTCGCGGGGCTGGCAGGATGAAGCCATCCAGCGACGCTATATCGAGGCGATGCTGGGATATTGGGGTGATCCGGCCAATAATCCGACCAGCAATGTTTACGCGGCCCCGATGATCGATATGGGTGAAGCGGCTGTCTGGACATGGGATGCGCGACCCTATCCGGACTTTCCGGCCCGCGAGGATGTCTGGGCCGATGCGCCAAACTGGCGGCTTGGTCACTGGCTGAACGGACGGCTTGGCGCAGTCGGCCTTGGCGCTCTGGTGCGCGAGCTTTGTCGCCGCGCCGGACTGGACGACAGCCTGATCGACGTGAGCGAAATTTCCGACACAGTGCCGGGCTTTGTGATTTCTGCTCTCGAAAGCCCGCGCGCCTCGATCTCGACGCTGGCGCGGCATTTCGGGTTTGATGCGGTGGAAAGCGGTGGGGCTATCCGGTTTGTTACGCGCGGCCAGCAGGCAGTGTCCACAATCAATCCTGACGACATGGTGGCTGCACAAGGCGACGTCATGGAACTGACCCGCGGGCAGGAAACCGAACTGCCACAAGCGCTCAAATGGCAACTGGTGCGCCCAGACGAGGAATATGACACCGCCACCGTTGAAGCCCGCCGCGTCACGGTCGACGCCGCCCGCGTGGCAGCCGACAGCTTCCCGCTGGCGGTGTCGCTGGAAGAAGCCGACCGGCGTTGTCGCCGCGCCTTGATAGAAGCATGGATCGGGCGCGAGACCCTTACGGCCAAATTGCCGCCCTCGCGTCTACCGCTTGATCCCGGAGATGTGGTCAGTCTGGATAATGACGGCCGCCTGATCGATTATCGTATCACCCGCATTGGTGATGCCGGTGCGCGGGCCGTCGAGGCGATCCGCACCGACGCCACGATATACGACCTGCCACCCGGGCAATACCGACCGGCGAGCCTGCCCGGGGCCACCGTTTATGGTCCGGCCGAAATTGCCCTGATGGACCTGCCGCAAATTTCTGATGCTGTTCCGGCGCACCGGCCCTACGCGGCGGTATTTGCCAAACCGTGGTATGGCACGGCGGCCGTCTGGCGCAGTGCCGATACTTCGGGTTTTACCCTGCTGGATACCATAGGTCAGGCCGCACAGATCGGCACGCTTGCCACAGATCTGCCCGCCGGTCCGGTCAACCGGTTCGATCATGGCAATGAACTGCTGGTGGATATTTCCTCCGGCACGCTGACCAGCGTTACCGATACGGAATTGTTCGCCGGAGCCAATGCGCTGGCGGTTGAAAGCGCGCCCGGTACTTGGGAAGTGATTCAATTCGGCAATGCGGAACTGGTTTCAACGGGCCGTTATCGCCTGACTCGTCTGCTGCGGGGCCAGCGGGGCACCGGTGATGCAATAGGTGACCCCGCATCAACCGGATCAAGGGTAGTGATACTTGGTTCCGGCATCCAGTCGCTCTCCATTGCCGAGGCCGATCTCGGCCTGCCCTGGAACTGGCGCATCGGTCCGGCAAGCGCCGCCCCGTCCGATGCGATCATGCAGGCACAGAGCTTCACGCCAAATAGACGCGGCCTCATGCCTTTCGCACCGGCACAGCTCCGAATACGGCGTGAGGCCAACGGCGATCTGTCCTTGCGCTGGCTGCGTTGCGACCGGTCACTTTCAGCCGACAGCTGGGTGCTGACTGATGTGCCGATGTCAGAGGCCTCCGTGGCCTATGATCTGGAATTTTTGAACGGCGCGGTGGTCGTGCGCATCGCGTCCGGCCTGAGCAGTCCTGCCTTCACCTATACCGCTGCCATGCAAAGCGCAGATTTCGGCGGGCCTGTCACCAGCCTTTCTGTTCGCCTTTACCAGATTGGCGCGCTCGGCCGTGGTGCGCCGCATTTTGAGACCATCACCATCAAGGAAAGCCTATGACCAACACACCAAATCTGTCCTTGCCCTATCTTGCCGCCGCGCAGGCCCAGAAACACGTCACGGTCAACGAGGCGCTCAGCCTGATCGATGCGCTGGCCCAGATGGCAGTTGTTGCAGTTGGCGCAACAACTCCGCCCGGCACACCGGCCGAGGGGGAGCGCCACATCATCGGCAGCGGTGCCACCGGCGCATGGTCCGGCTGGGACAAGAGCATCGCCCTGTTTTCCGGCGGCGCATGGCTGCGCCTGACCCCGCAGACCGGCTGGCTGGCGTGGGATGTTTCGGCCAGCGAATTGCTGGTCTGGAACGGGTCCGCGTGGGTTTCCTTTGTGCCGAACCTGCAAAACCTTGCCGGCGTTGGCATCGGTACCTCCTCGGATGCCACCAACAAGCTGGCGGTCTTCGCCGCCGCAACCCTGCTCAATCACGCCGGCAACGGCCACCAGCTCAAAATCAACAAGGCGGCATCCGGCGACACTGCCAGCCTGCTGTTCCAGACCAACTGGTCCGGTCGCGCCGAGATGGGCACGGCGGGCAGTGACGATTTCGCGATCAAGGTCAGCGCCGACGGCAGCACTTTTCATGAGGCGCTGCGGGCGGACGGTAACACGGGCGCGGCCAGTTTTCCGAACGGCATGGATCCCGAGCGCCGCAGCATCGGCGGCCTGACCAAGGGTGGCGGGTCCGACTGGTGGGGGCCGGTCGATCCGTTCACCCTGAGCTACAGTTCCGGATCCCCGCAGGCACTGTCGCAGGACAAGATGTACTTCATGCCCGTTTTTGTCGATCGCCCCGTTCAGCTGCTTGGCGGGTTTGTGTCTCTGGGCACCGCCTCGACCACTGCAGGCGCGCTGATCCGCTGCGGTATCTACCGGCTCGGTGCGCCCAACGGGGATGACTGGGATATCGGGGATCGGGTGGCGGATTTCGGGACCAATCCGGCCGATGTAGCGGGTCACAAGATCTTCGATCTGGCAACCCCGCAAACCCTGACCAGAGGCTGGTATGTCACCACCATGGGGGTAAGCGGTGCGGGAGCCTATGCGCGCTATGCCCGCTGGATGACGCCCGGCCTGACCCGATACTATCCCCACAGCAGCGGCACCAGCGCCTATCCCCGCGTCGTTGCCCCGCAGGTTTTCCTTTACGAGAACGCCAGCAATGCCGCGATCACCGGTGGCTTGCCTGCCAGCTGGACCGGCAACCCCGTCAGCACCATGACCTCGACCAACAACTGGGTCTACCAGATGGTGTTCCCGAAGTGGCG
>JALSRF010000034.1 GCA_026984895.1 Paracoccaceae bacterium | reverse complement strand
GTAGAACTCGGTTGCCGACATGAAGTCATATTCGAAGCCGAATGTATCCAGAAAGCGGCGCAGCATGGCGTTGTTGTGCGCGCCGAAACTCTCGTGGTCGCCGAACGGGTCGGGCACCGCCGACAGCGGACGCTGCAGATGCTCGGCCAGCATCTCGCGGTTGGGCACGTTGCCGGGCACCTTGCGCAGACCGTCCATGTCGTCGGAAAAGCAGATCAGCCTGGTGGGAATGTCCGACAGCACCTCAAACGCGCGCCGCACCATGGTGGTGCGCGCCACCTCGCCAAAGGTGCCGATATGGGGCAGCCCGCTGGGGCCGTAGCCGGTTTCGAACAGCACATAGCCCTTTTCGGGCGGCGCCTTCTGGTAACGTTTGACCAGCCTGCGCGCTTCCTGAAACGGCCAGGCCTTGGACTTCATCGCAAGCTCACGCAGATCGGACATCTTTTCACACCCTGACTCGCGGGTCGGTGCGCCCGCACGAGGACCACTCCCTATTGCCGCCGGGCGCGCAGGTCAATATTCTGATCGCGAACAGGACCAGAGGATTCCCCGGACATGGACGTTGCCCACTCGCTCACCCCGGAAGATTGCCTGATTGCGGTGATGATCGCCGTTTCCGCCTCGGACGAGAACATCCGCACGTCCGAACTGGTGACGATCGAGGACATCGTGAACCATCTTCCGGTCTTTGCCGGATACGACATGGACCGGGTAAAGCCGGTATCACAGACCGTGCTCGATCTTTTCTCGGTCGAGGACGGGCTGGATGCGCTCTTCGGCCTGATCCGCGAGAACCTGCCCGAAAAGCTGAACGAAACCGCCTATGCGCTGGCCTGCGATGTCGCCGCCGCCGACGGAACGCTGCGCGAAGAAGAACTGCGCCTGCTGGAGGAAATCCGCTACGAGCTGGATATCGACCGCCTGCATGCCGCCGCCATAGAACGCGGCGCCCGGGCGCGCCACATGGTGCTCTGAAACAGGCCCTGAACGCTGCCCCCGCGCTCAGGCGCGGGCGTAAAGCGCGCTCCAGCGGTTGAGCAGCGCCCATTGCATCCTGTGCGCGCGGTTGCGCCAGGCGCGCGCGCCTGGCGGGCGCTCCCGTTCGGCCACGGGCACGGCGTCGCGCCGGGGCTTGTCGGCGCTGAACATGGCAAAGGCCAGCGTGCGGTCGGAGGAAACGCGGGCATAGCCGGCCAGCGCGCTGACGAAATTCAGCGTGCCGGTCTTGACCATCAGCTTCACCGGAGAGGCCGGGGCAAGATTTCCGCGCGAATCGCGCATCTTCATCGGCTTCAGCAGCCCGGCAAGGGTGCTGTCCGGTCCCATGTGAACAAGCGCATGCACCATGTCGCTGGCGCAGATGTGCGAATTGTCGGACAGGCCCGAATGATCGACAAAATGCGGCTGCCGCAACCCCAGGCCATGCTTCAGCCAGTCGGTCATGACCCGGGCCGAGCCGGCAAGCGTGTGCGCCTCGCCCACGCGCGCAAGCGTCGCGCCCAGCCCGGTGACCTCGGCCGTCAGGTTGACCGAGTTCACCAGCATGACGTTCAGTATCTCGCCAAGCGGCGCGCTGGAATGAGAAACCAGGACATGCCCCTCCGGCACCCCGTGGACGACCTGTGCCGCCGGCAACCCGATGCCATGGCCGCGGGCCATGATCTGCAACACCTCGCCGGCATAAAGTGCCGGGTGGCGCACCGGCAGCCAGCGGCTTCCGTTCCTGCGCAGAGCCGTGCGCGCGACACTCCAGGTTTCCTGCCGGGCGCCGTTGGTGAACGTATAGACAGGGTATCTGCGGTCCACCAGCCGGACCCGGGCCAACGAGACCTCGGGGCGGTATTCCCGGCTTCGCGCATCCATCACCGTGTCCCAGCCGCGGCCGTTTCGGCGCCACTGGAAATGCACGCGGTTGTAATTCAGGTTCAGCCCCGAAACCGCCGGGTTGAAGCTCAGCTGCGGCGGTTGATCGCGGTCGATCCGGGGCAGGGTCGGAAGGCGGCCGCTGCTGACGATGAACCGCCCCGCCACCTCGCGCAGGCCCGCGTCGCGCAGCGCGGCCGCCATCTCCGCAAGGGCCGCGGTGTCCAGCGAGGGATCGCCCCCGCCCACAAGCGCAAGATCGCCTTCGAGGCGGCCGCCGTGTATCGGCCCGGTGGCAAGCAGACGGGTTTCGAAGCGATGTTCGCCCCCCAGCGACTCCAGCGCGTATTGCGCGGTCAGGGTCTTGGTCACGCTTGCCGGCGGCAGGGCCACCAGCGGGTTGTATCTTTCCAGCACCTGCCCGGTTTGCGCATCGGCGACCAGATAGCCGACCTTGCCGCCCAGCCGGGCCGCCGCGATGATGCTTTCGGCCGATGCAGCCGACCGGCGCGCGCCGCCCCCCGCGCCCCGGCGGGCCACCGGGCGCAGCGAACGCTCCGGCGCGCCGGCCAGGGCCGCCTGTCCCGCCCCTGCCAGCAACCCGCCAAGCACCACGCGGCGCGTCAGTTTCCCGTCCGCCTTCCCGTTCATGGCCCTGCAATACCGCCGGGCAGCCGCGCTCTGCAACCGCTGCCATTGCGGCTCGACGGCCAGTCGCCGCTTTCGCGGATGCGTGTTGAGGAAAGGTCACTCATGGGCAGGTTGATGAAGCACCAGGCGGGGGCGCGGCCGTGCCCCAGCAACCTGGATGCGCGCGCCGGCAGGCGGCAGCGCCTGTAGCGCATCGCCGCAGGCGAAAGCCGCGCCGAGATCCGTTCTCCGGGGCGCGCCAGCACGCCGACGGGCACGGTCTCCATGATCCAGCGCCAGTCATGCCAGCGATGGAAACCGGCAAGATTGTCCGCCCCCATCAGCCAGACGAAGCGGGCCTGGGGAAAGCGGCCGATCAGCATGCGCAGGGTGCGGGCGGTGTGGCGCGTTCCCGCCTGCACCTCGAAATCGCTGATCCGCACGCGCGGGTGGCGCATGATCGCCCGGGCCGCGGCCATGCGTCGTTCAAGCGGCGCGGGGCTCTGCGTCTTCAACGGGTTGGCCGGGCTGACCAGCCACCAGACCCAGTCCAGCCCGAATCGCTTCAACGCCGCCAGGGTGATGTTCACATGGCCCTGGTGGGGCGGATCGAACGACCCTCCCAGGAGGCCGACGACCTGGCCCCGGCCAACCTGTGGCAACCCTCCGATCACGCGCGCGCCCTTCCTTCGGGATATCCGCCCCTTTGAACGGTGGCGCCGGCCCGCTGTCAATCCCCGCGCTGGCGCGCCGGGTGGGCGCGGGCTTGAAAGGCCGGGTGTTTCGGGTCACCCTGCCGGCAGGAGGGAGGCAGCCATGAGCACGTTCGATTCCGATGAAGCCGCGCGCATTCACCAGGAACTCCACCACGCATTGCCGAGCGAACCGGCACTGCGCGTCAAGGCCCTGGAAAGCCTGGTGGTGGAGCGCGGCATGGTCGCGTCCGAAACGCTGGACAACTGGATCGAGGCCTATTCGGAGCATATCGGCCCCAGGCGCGGTGCCGAGATGGTGGCGCGCAGCTGGCTGGACCCCGATTTCCGCGCCCGTCTGCTGGACGACGCCGGTGCCCTTGCCCAGGAGCTTGGCTTTCAGGGGCACGCATCGGTCCATCTGAAGGCGGTGGAAAACAGCGCGCAGGTGCACAACGTCGTCGTGTGCACCCTGTGTTCGTGCTATCCGTTCTCGATTCTCGGCATGTCGCCAAGCTGGTACAAGAGCGCCGCCTACCGGGCGCGCATCGTGCGCGAGCCGCGCCGGGTGCTGGCCGAGTTCGGCGTCTCGCTGCCCGAGGGCGTTGGCGTGCGGGTCTGGGATTCGACCGCCGAATTGCGCTACCTGGTGGTGCCGCAACGCCCCGCCGGAACCGAAGGATGGAGCCTGGAGCGGCTTGCCGCCCTGGTCACCCGCAATTCGATGATCGGCACCGAGCGCGATCTTTCTCCGCATGTGAAGGGGGCTGCGTGATGGACACGATCCACGACCTTGGCGGCATGCAGGGCTTCGGGCCGGTAGCGGTGGACGAACCCGAAGAGCCCTTCCATCACGACTGGGAAGCGCGCATGTGGGCGATCGCCCGCAATGCCCGCGCGCCCGACTGGACGATCGACTGGTGGCGGCATGTCCGCGAACGCATCGCGCCGGCGGATTACCTGACGCGGCCCTATTTCGACAGCTGGATGCAGACCCATGCGGCCGGGTTCATTGCCTCGGGCGTGTTCACCCTGGACGAAATCGTCAGCGGCCACACCGCCGAAAAGCACCCGCCGCCGCCGCCCGAAACCCTGGAACAGGTCATCGCGCGCGCCCGCACGGAAGCACTCGGTTTCGAAGCGCCGGCCCCGGCGCCGGCCCGGTTTGGCCCCGGCGACCGGGTGCGCTGCATCGCCGACCCGCCGCTTGGGCGCGACCACCACACCCGCCTGCCGCGCTATGTGCGCTCTCGCCCCGGCACCATCCATGCACATTGGGGCAGCCACGTCTTCGCCGACCTGGCTGCGCGCGGCCGCCACGAAGGCCAGCACATCTATTCGGTGCGTTTCGCCGCACGCGACCTGTGGGGCGACGATGCCGATGCGCGCGACTGCGTGCATCTCGATTTGTGGGAGAGCTACCTTGAACCCGCCTGACCCCCTCGCCCCGCCCGAAAACGGCAACGGCCCGGTGTTCGACGAACCCTGGCACGCGCAGGTGCTGGCGCTGGCCGATGCCCTGGTGCGCGCGGAGTTTTTCACCGCCCGCCAGTGGGCCGAAGCGCTTGGCGCGGCGCGTGCCCGGGCCGAGGCGCGTGCCGCGCCCGATACGGCGGAAACCTATTACCTGTGCGCGATCGAGACGCTGGAGGGGCTGGTGGCACGCGAGACCGCGATCAGCCTCGAGGCACTGGGCGCGCGCAGGCGGGCCTGGGAGAGGGCCTACCTCGCGACACCGCATGGCCAGCCGGTCATGCTGGGTGCCGGCGAAAAATAGGGATTGCGCCGCGGGCTGCGCCCGCGCCGCGGTGCCTCCGGCGGGGATATTTCAGGACAGAAGAAGAAGCGGGGGCCGTTGCGTTCGGGACGCCGGCGCGCGATGCGTTTCGGGGCGCGGCGGATCATGGTGTCGGGCCGTTCGCGGCGGTCCGGCGGTGCGCCAAGCCGTGGCGCAAGCGCCGGAACGGGGCCGCAGGCACAATCAGGTTTGCGCAAGCCCGGACGCTCGCGTATTGAAACCGCAAAAGCCCGAGTGAGGCCTGTGCGAGGACCGAGAAATGGCAAGCTATCAATACGTCTACCACATGGACGGCGTTTCAAAAACCTACGCTGGCGGCAAGAAGCTGTTCGAAAACATCCGCCTGTCGTTTCTGCCCGGCGTGAAGATCGGCGTTGTCGGCGTCAACGGCGCCGGCAAATCGACGCTGCTGAAGA
>JALSRF010000033.1 GCA_026984895.1 Paracoccaceae bacterium | reverse complement strand
ACTTCATTCAGCATGGGGCAAACCTAGCGCCCTGTCAGCGATAGGCAATGGCCCTGTCATCAATTTTCCGCGCACCGATTGACGCAGGCCGGCTGCCCCCGGCTGCGCCGATGCGTCGCCGCGGCCCCGCGCGCCCGTTTTCCGTGCCCGTTTTCCGTGCCCTGCCCGGCCGCCCGTGCCTTGCGCCCGTGCCTTGCGCCCGTGTCTTGCGACCGTGCCCTGCGCCCCGTGCCCCGTGCCCCGTCCTGGCCCGGCCTCCGCCGGCGTCCGGCGTCCGGGTCTTCGCCCAGGTTCAGCGCCCGGCGCCGGATTGCCCGCTCCCGGAGCTGCGCCGCCCGCCTTCGATGACCTGAAAACGCGCGTCGTCCCCGGCATCGCGGGCAAGCGCCGCCAGGCAGTCGCGCAGCGCCCGGTCCAGGTCTTCGGCGGCCCGGCGGTGCCGTTCGGCCGCTTCCTTCAGGTTTCGTGCCATTTTGCAATGCCTCCGTCAGATGTCTTGCGTTCGTCTTGCGCCCCGTTGGCCTGCGCGCGCCGGATGCGCGCTTCACGAACGCGGCAGGCGTTCGCGGATAAGTGTGGTGAGCTCCACCAGAACCTGTGAATTCTTGTTGACGACGTCGCGCGTCACCTGGTCCTTCTGCAGATCGCGGTAGAGCAGATAGAACACCAGCAGCGCCCAGGGCCCCTGTTCGCCGAGAATCTTGATGAACAGATCACTTGTCATTGACGCGCCTCCAGTCCGCCAGGGCCGCGTTCTCGCCGGTGGAAAAGCTGCGCGCCTCGCCGGCCCCGTTCCGCAGCGCCTCCAGCGCCGCGATTTCGCCGCGCACCCGGGCGGTGTTGGCCAGCGTATCGGCGATCGAGCGCTGAAACTCCTGCGACTTGACCTGATGTCTTGCACCGAAATAGAAGGACACGATCGCCCCCAGAAGCCACCACAGCGGTTCCGGCACCAGGGCGATCCCCTGCATGCGCGAGGCAAACCAGATCGGGTCGATCATCGCCGCAACGAACAGCCCCAGCGTGCCCAGCGCCAGCGCCGGGCGCGGCAGCCGGTTCAGCCCGTCCATGAAGCGGTCGAAGCGCCCGCGCCGCGGCACCGCGAATTCGCGGCCGAACTCCCCCAGCGCCGCCGCCCGGTAGGCCGCATCGCGCCGGGCCGAGGATTCGGCATTCTGGCGAAACACCTCCACGGTATCCTTCACCACGTTCCGCCCGCCCCCGAACAGGGCGTCAAGGATTGCCGAAATCACGCCCATGCCGCCACCCGCCTGGCGTGTTCGGCGTCGCTCAGCCGGTATTTCGGCGAAATGAAGGACTCGGCGCGCCGGATCCAGCCGCCCTTGCCGCCGTCGCGCCGGCGCGCAAACCGGCGCAGGCGCGGCCGGCGGTCGGCCAGGGCATAGTAGTAGTTGCGCCGCGCGATCCCGTAGGCATCGCCGATCACCCCCCGGGCCTCTTCGGCGGCCAGCCGGGCGGCGCGCGCGGTCTGCGGGCCGATCAGCCCGTCCACCTTCACCCGGTGGCCCATGTCGCCCAGCAGCCGCTGCAGCAGGCGCACCGCCTGCGCCCCGGAATTCACATACATGTCGAAAACGTTTTCCCGGAGTTCCTCGGGCAGCAGATCGATGCGCGGACGCAGGTAGTAGTCGCGAATGAAGATGTCGCGCGCGGTCTTGCGATCGAGCTTGCGCAGGTCGCGCCGGTCCACCTTGCCGTCGCCGGTCAGGTCCAGGCCCAACCGGCGCAAGGTGGCCAGCGTGACCCCGAAACGGGTCGCACCGCCCGGGTCGCCGGGATTGTCGGAAAAGCCGCCTTCGCGCTGGATGATCGCGTCGGCCATGGCCTCGATTGATTTCATGGAACACCCGCAAGATTGAATGCGGGCTCTAGGCTGTTCCGAAATCGTTAAGCTGCGCTAACGATGCGCGCGCCCCGGCTTACGCCCCGACTCACGCCCCGACTGACGCCCCGGCCCGCGGCGCCGTCAGCCGCCGTTTTCCCCGCATCCGGCGCGCCGGGGATGCCCGGGGTTGGCGCGCGGGCGGGGCGCGGCTGCCGGCCCGGGCGCGGCCCGCCTCCGAGGGACGGTTTCCCATGTCCGGGCGGGCGCGGCTGCGGCGCACTGCTGCGGGGCGCGGCTGCGGGGGGCGGCTCAGCTGCCGGGCGCCCCCGAGCCGTCCGGCGGCACATACATGCCCTGTTTCTTCAGCGCGTCCACCACTTCCTTGGGCATGTAGTTTTCATCGTGCTTGGCCAGGATCTCGCTGGCCTGGAACACCCCGTCCACAAGCCGCCCGGTGCCGACCATGCCCTTGCCCTCCTTGAACAGGTCGGGCAGCACGCCGGTATAGCGCACCGGGATGCTGGCGGCGCCGTCGGTGACGTTGAAGGTCACGGTTTCGCCCTGACCGCGCACCAGCGAGCCCTTCTCGACCAGCCCGCCGATGCGAAACACCTCGCGCGGGCCGGGCGGGTTTTCGGCCACCTGCGCCGGCGCCCGGAAAAAGTTGATCCCGTCGCGCATCGCATATCCGATCAGCCCGGTCGAGACCGCAAGCGCAATCGCAGCCGCCACGATGATCTGGATGCGGCGCTTTTTCTTCAGTCCTTTCAAGCCAGCCATGTCGCTCTCCTCGCGTCGCTCATGGGAACACCGGGGCCAGTGTCAGCCCGGCGGTTTCCTCAAGCCCCAGCATGATATTGGCGCATTGCAGCGCCTGCCCCGAGGCCCCTTTCACCAGGTTGTCCAGCACCGAAACGAGTATCACCCGTCCCGGCGCCCGATCGGCCACCACCCCGATATGACAGCGGTTGGACGCGCGCACATGGCGCGTCTGCGGAACCTCGCCCGGGGGCAGGACCGAAACGAAGGGCTCGTCCTTATATATGTCGGCCAGGGCGCAATGCACCCGTGCCGCATCGCCGCACGCATAGATCGTCGCCATCATGCCGCGACTCATCGGCACGAGATGGGGCGTGAAGCTGGCCTGAACCGGCGCTCCGGCCGCCAGGCTCAGCTCCTGGTCCAGTTCGCCCATGTGCCGGTGACCGGCCAGGCCGTAGGCGGCGAACCCCTCGTTCACCTCGCAATACAACATGGCCTCCTTCAGTGCGCGCCCGGCACCGCTGACCCCGGATTTGGCGTCGATCACGATACCCTCGGGGGCCAGCGCGCCTGCGCGCAGCGGCGGCACCAGCGCCAGCAGCGATGTCGCCACATAACAGCCGCTGTTGGCAACGATGCGCGCCCGGGCGATCCGGTCGCGGTAAAGCTCGGGGATGCCGAAGGCCGCCTCGTGCTGAAGATCGGGCGCGCCGTGCTCCTGGCCATACCATCTGCGATAGGCCTCCGGGTCGCGCAACCGGAAATCGGCCGACAGGTCCACCACCTTCACATGCGCCGGGATCCGGCGCACCAGGGCATGACTGACCCCGTGGGGCAGCGCCAGAAAGGCCAGGTCGATGTCGGCAAAATCCACCGCCTCCGTCTTCACCAGGTCCGGCAGCCCCAGATGCGCCAGATGGGCGAACACCTCGCCCACGCGCCGGCCGGCATTGCGCTCGGCCGCAAGCGCCGCAACGCGCATCTGCGGATGGGTCGCGATCAGCCGGAGAAGCTCGCCCCCGGTGTAACCGGAGGCCCCGAGTATGGCAATTTTCCGTTCCATGGGTCACCTGTTAGCGGAAATTTCGGAAAATCACAGGGCAAACTGCACCGGCAGCGGAAAACGGCGGCGAGGCGCCCAGCCCCGCCCGTGCCCAGCCCCGCCCGGCGCTGCCCACGCCCCGGGGGCGTTCGAGCGCCTGTCGGGCCCCCGGCGTGCCCGGCCCCGGTCATGTCCTGCGCATGATGCCTTTCACCTGTCGTTCGCCTGTCGTTCGCCTGTCCTGCTCACGCCTTGCGGAAGGTGACCGTTCGACGCAAAAAGCGCGTCGCCTGATCCGACACCCGGCGCGGGTCGCCCGTTGTCAGCATCGCCCCCTCTCCGGCCCCGTCTTCGGCCCCGTCTTCGGCCCCGTCTTCCGCCCTGCCCCCTGAGGCGTCGCCCGGCGCGTTCCCCGCCCCTTCGCCCGGTCGCGCGCCCGCCCCGGCGGCGGCTCCTGTTGCGGGCGCGCCGCGCATTGCGGGGTGGCGTTTCAGGTAATCGGCCAGGCTTTCGGCCACCAGATCGCCCTGGCTGAATACCCGCACGCCCGCCCCGAGCGCATCCTGAAACACCTCTTCCATCAGCGGGTAATGGGTGCACCCCAGGATCGCCGCCTCGGGGGACGGCATCTTGCGCCTGAGCGCGTCCACATGGCTGCGCACCAGCGCCTCGGCCAGGATCATGTCGCCTTCTTCGATGGCGTCGACCACCCCGCCGCACGCCTGAGCTTCGACGTCTACGCCTATGGCGCGAAAGGCCAATTCCCTCTGGAAAGCCCGGCTGGCAACGGTGGTCGGCGTGGCAAAGAGGGCCACATGGCGCACCGCCACCTCGCGCGGCGGGCTGTTGTCGCCCCACTTGCGTTCGGTCAGCGCCTCGATCAGCGGCACGAACACGCCCAGAACGCGCTTGCCCTCGGGGACCCAGTTTTCCTGCATGCGCCGCAGCGCCGCGGCGCTTGCCGTGTTGCAGGCCAGGATCACCAGATCGCAGCCCTCCTGCCAGAGCCGTTCGACCCCCTTGCAGGTCAGCCGATAGATGTCATCGGCATCGCGCACGCCGTAAGGCGCATGCGCATTGTCCCCGTAATAGGCAAAACGCACGTCGGGAAGGCGCTTGCGCGCCGCCTCCAGCACGGTAAGACCGCCCAGCCCGGAGTCGAATATTCCAACCGTCATGATTGCCTCCTGATCTGCGCGACGCATCGTCCCCGACCGGCCGAAAACCCCGCGCTGCCATATCCCAGATTGGCGCATGGGGCACAAGGCCGACCCCCACCGATTCCCGCCGATCCCCGCCACCCCGCGCTGTCCGTTGCGCAGGCGATGCGCGCGCGCAACGCGGCCGGATCGCCCGCCCCGCCGCTCAGAACCGCCCCGAGGGCCTGCTGATCTGCCCGCCGCCGACAGCCGCCGCAACCCCGGTGGTCGCGGGGCCGCTCGTGGGCAGTCCGCGCCACACGCGCACCGCCAGATGGGCCATGCCCTGCGCCGTGAAGACCGCGCCCGGCGGCGCCCCGCCGGCGGCGCCCCGGCACGCGTCGCCATCGCCCGGAACGCTGCCCCGCCCACCGGACGCGCCGGCGGACCCAACGTCAGCCCCAGAATCGGCCCCAACGTCTGCCCCAGCATCGGCCCCAGCATCGGGCGCGGCATCGCCCGCCCCTTGCGCGACGGCCGGTGCCAGCCCTGCCTCCTCGATGCGCAGCACGGCGCATCCGGTCCCCGCGCGCAGCATGTCCAGCAGCACGTCATCGCACCGCCCCGGCCCGCT
>JALSRF010000032.1 GCA_026984895.1 Paracoccaceae bacterium | reverse complement strand
CGAAATTCCGCCGCTTTCGCTACGGGGTGCAGGTGAATTCGCTCGGCCTCACCGAACAGCAGCCGGAAAACAACGTCTATCGCATCCTGCTGGAAATGCTGGCGGTGACGCTGTCGAAAAACGCCCGCGCGCGCGCCGTGCAACTGCCGGCCTGGAACGAGGCGCTCGGCCTGCCGCGCCCCTGGGACCAGCAGTGGTCGCTGCGCATGCAGCAGATCCTGGCCTACGAAAGCGACCTGCTGGAATACGACGACCTGTTTGACGGCAACCCGGCGGTCGAGCGCAAGGTGGCGGCGCTCAAGGAGGCGGCGCGCGCCGAACTGGCGCAGATCGACGCCATGGGCGGCGCGGTCAACGCCATCGCGCACATGAAATCGCGCCTGGTCGAGGCCAATGCCGAACGTATCGCGAAGATCGAGGCCGGCGAAACCGTGGTGGTGGGCGTCAACCGCTGGCGCGAAGGCGAAGCCTCGCCGCTGACCGCGGGCGAGGCGGCGATCATGACCGTGGACCCCGAGGCCGAGACCGACCAGATCGCCCGCCTTGTCGCCTGGCGCGAAAGCCGCGACGCGGCCGCGGTGCAACGCGCGCTCGCCGCCCTACGCGAAGCCGCGGCAAGCGGCGCCAACATCATGCCGCCCTCGATCGAGGCAGCGCGCGCCGGCGTCACCACCGGCGAATGGGGCGCGGTGCTGCGCGCCACCTTCGGCCGCTATCGCGCGCCCACCGGCGTTGCCGCCGCGCCGTCGAATCGCACCGAGGGGCTTGCCGAGCTTCGCGGTGGATGCGGTCTCGGATCGGCTGGGGCGGCGTCTGCGCTTCCTGGTCGGCAAACCGGGGCTCGACGGTCATTCCAACGGCGCCGAACAGATCGCCGCGCGCGCCCGCGATGCCGGCATGGAGATCACCTATGACGGCATCCGCCTGACCCCCGCCGAAATTGTCGCCCGCGCGCGCGATGCGGGCTGCGACGTGATCGGGCTTTCGATCCTGTCGGGCAGCCACATGCCGTTGCTGCAAGAGCTGATGGACCTGTTGCAGGCCGAAGGGCTGGGCCACATTCCGGTGGTTGCCGGCGGCATCATCCCCGAAGAGGATGCCGACAGGCTGCGCGCGCTCGGGGTTGCGCGCATCTACACGCCGAAGGATTTCGAACTGAACCGGATCATGTTCGACATCGTCGAACTGGCCGCGCCGGAACCCGACCCTGCGACGACGCCGTAATCGGGCGGCCCGGAAACGCACGAAAGCCCCGTTGTCAAGCGGCTGCGACAATGCGCACCCGATCGGAGTCCGCCCCGTGGACCGGGCCGGCAGAGTTCCGCGCACATCATCGGATTAGACGCCTAATCGGACGATTAGGCCATTGAAAATAAACCCCGTTTCAATATCCGAGGCATGGCTTCGCCCATAGGTCCGGTCGTAGCCGGCACCCGCCGGCGATCAACCAACCTCATTGCGGAGTTCAGAAAATGAAGAAGATCCTGCTTGCCGGCGCGCTTGCCATCGGCGCGGCCCCGGCCTTTGCCGACAGCACCGTCCATGTGTTCCTGTGGGATGCCATGTCCTCCATGGACATGACCGACACCCACAAGATCGAAGACCACGCCAACCGCCTGGAGGACGCCATGGGCATTGCCGCCAGCGCGACCGCAATTCCGGCCGGTCCGGTCACCTTTGTCGTCACCAACACGGCGAGCGATGCCGCGCACGAAATGGTGGTCAGCAAGCTTTCCGCCCCCGACGCGACCCTGCCCTACGACCCGGCGGCCATGCGCGTGGACGAAACCGCGGCCGGCAGTGTCGGCGAGGTTGCCGAGCTTGCTCCGGGCGCGACCGGCACGCTCAGCGTTGCCCTGGAGCCCGGCACATACGCGCTGTATTGCAATGTCCCCGGCCACTATGCTGCCGGAATGTGGACGCTTGTGACCGTTGAATGAGAAGGCCGCCTGCCGCCGCGCCCGGGCCACAACCCGGCTGCGGCGGCAGGGTGTGACATTGTGTATCACATGCCGGCACCGTCCTGCGCGCTATCCTGCATGGCGTTTGGCAGGGGAAATCCGGCTGCGGAAAATCCATCCGCACCCGGGCAGGGGCACGGGCTGCGCATCCGGTTCCCGCGTGCCATTTCGAGTATGAGAGGCCGTAAACATGAAATTTCGCACGACACGCCGATCCGCCCGCTTTCGCCGCGCCCTGTTTTTGCTGTCGGCGGCAATGCAGATCGGCTGCGGCGCCATCTTCCTTGCCGATGTCATTGCCGAGTGGCATGAGATGACGCCCCACACCTGGCTGGAGTTCTGCGGCGTGCTGGCTCTGGCGACCGGCGCCGGTATCAGCCTGCGGGAATACCGGCTGCTGCTGCGGCGAAACCGCCGGGTCGAGACCGCGCTTGATGCGGCCAGCGGTGCCTTTCAGCAGGCGGTGGAACGGCATTTCGAAATCTGGGGGCTCAGCGCCGCCGAACGCGATGTGGCGCTGCTGACCATCAAGGGCGCCTCCATACCCGAAATTGCCGCCATGCGCGCGACCCGCGAAGGCACCGTCCGGGCGCAGAACGCCTCGATCTATCGCAAGGTCGGCGTGTCCAGCCGCTCGGAACTGATCTCGGCGGCAATCGAGGATCTGATCGCCGGCTTTACCACGGATTCGGCAAGGACGAACCAGCCGGCCTCCGACAGGTGAGTGCGCGCCGCGCCGCCGCGCCGCACCCCTGTGCAGGAGCGAGCGCCAGACCGAAGGCCCGGCCCGAACGCCAGACCAAACGCCCGGCCCCACACGGGACCGAACTGGCGCACGGGGCACCCGGGGGCAGAGCGGGCTGCGCACCGACCCGCCCGGCACCGGCGGCAGCGGCGCAAGGTTCCGGCAAGAACCTTGCCCAGGACGCCTGCAAGCGCCTTGCCGCCCGGAACGCAGTATGAAATCCTCTGCCCGGACCAATGACGAGCGGGCGGATCATGAACGGCACGGAATTTGAAACCAGGCTTGAAAAACTCGCCGAACTGGGCGTGCGTTTCGGGCTGAACCTGAAACCGGGACAGGAACTGCTGCTGACCGCCCCCACCGGCGCGCTGGAACTGGTGCGCCTGATCACCGTCCAGGCCTACCGGGCCGGGGCCAGCGCCGTGATCCCGTTCCTTTCCGACGACGCAATGACGCTGGCGCGCCATGAACATGGACATGACGCCTGTTTCGACCACGCGCCGGGCTGGCTTTACGCGGCCATGGGGGCGGCGCTGAAATCGGGCAATACCGCGCGCCTGGCCATCGCCGGCGACACCCCCGGGCTGCTGGCCGGTCAGGACCCGGCAAGGGTGGCGCGCGCCACCCGGGCGCAGTCAAGGGCGGCGCGCCCGTTTCTGGATGCCATCGTTTCGAACAGCACCAACTGGAACATCATCCCCTATGTCACCGAAGGCTGGGCCGCCAGGGTGTTCCCCGACGCCCCCGCGCCGGCGGCGCGCGAACGGCTCTGGGCGGAAGTCTTCCGCGCCACCCGGGTTGATCAGCCCGATCCGGTCGCCGCCTGGCAGGCGAATTTCGCCGAGCTTTACCGGCGCCGCGACGTGCTGCAGGCGCTGCGGCTGTCGGCGCTGCATTTCAGCGGCGGCGGCACCGATCTGACGGTGGGGCTGGCGCGCGGGCACAAGTGGGTCGGCGGCGGGCTGAGCCTGCCCGATGGCACCGCCTACGCCCCCAACCTGCCGACCGAAGAGGTCTTTACCATGCCCGACAGGAACCGCACCGAGGGCCGCGCCGTCTTTACCAAGCCGGTCTCGGTCGCCGGCACCATCGTCGAGGGGCTGGTGGTCGAGTTCGAGGCCGGCCGCGCCACCCGCATCACCGCCGACACGGGCGAAAAGGTGATCCGCCAGCACCTTTGCACCGACGACGGCGCCGCGCAGCTGGGCGAAGTGGCGCTGGTGGCCAATTCCTCGCCCATTGCGCGTTCGGGGGTGCTGTTCTTCAACACGCTGTTCGACGAAAACGCCGCCTGCCACATCGCCTTTGGCAACAGCTACGACATGAACCTGCAAGAGGGCGCCGACAGGGACCTCGCGGGGGCCAACTCCAGCCAGATACATACGGACTGCATGATCGGCAGCGCCGAAACCGATGTGGACGGGCAGGGCGAGGACGGCGCGCGCCACGCGATCATGCGCGCCGGCGAATTCGTGATCTGATCCGAACCCGCCGCGCAGGGCGGCGGCGCGCCGATCCACCCTTGCGGCGACACGAATTTCCCGTTTATCCTGCGCCACTGATCACCAGGGGAGCCCAGATGACATTCCATATTGGCGCCAGCAAAGGCCAGATTGCCGAAACCGTCCTGCTGCCCGGAGACCCGTATCGCGCCCGGTGGGCGGCCGAGACCTTTCTGGACAACGCCGAACTGGTCAACGAGGTGCGCGGGATGCTGGGCTTCACCGGCAGCTACAAGGGACACCGCGTGACCATCCAGGGCTCGGGCATGGGAATGCCCAGCCTGTCGATCTACGTCAACGAACTGATCCGGGACTATGGCGCGCAGACGCTGATCCGAATCGGCTCTTGCGGGGCGATGCAGGAACACATCGCCGTGCGCGATGTGATCGTGGCCATGTCGGCCACAACCGTTTCCACCCCCTCGAACACGATCTTTCGCGAAGTGAACTTCGCCCCCACGGCCAGCTACGCGCTGCTGCGCGCGGCGGTCGATGCCGCCGAGAAGATGGCCGGCGCGCGCGGTATCGGCGTGCATGTGGGCGGTATCTATTCGTCGGACACGTTTTACGACGAACGCCCGGACCTGAACGAACAGATGGTGCGCCACGGCATTCTCGGGGTGGAGATGGAAGCGGCCGAGCTCTACACCCTGGCGGCGCGCTACGGGCGGCGCGCGCTGGCGGTGCTGACGGTTTCCGATCACCTGATCAGCGGCGATGCGCTGCCCGCCGATCAGCGCGAACGCAGCTTTGGCGACATGATCGAAATCGCTCTTGAGGCGGCGCTTGAGTGACCCGCGCCCCGGGGCGCGGCTGGCCCCCTGCCCGTCCCCTGTCCGCCCCCCTGCCCGGCCCCCGTCCGGCCCCGGCCGCCGCTTCGCTGGGCGCGCCGCCCTGCCCGGGTTCAATTTCCCCTTTCCAAGCTGGCGCAGGTCGTCTATACGCACGCCTTCACGCGGGCATACACCCTTGGAGGATGCCCCATAACCTAGGAGAAAACCAATGGCAGGAAAGATCCCGGATCTTCACGCCGAGGTACGTTCGGGGACAGGCAAGGGGGCCGCCCGTCAAGCACGCCGCGAAGGCAAGGTACCAGGCATCGTTTACGGCGGCGGAGAAGACCCGCTTCCGATCAACATCCCCTTCAATACGCTGATCAAGCGCCTGCGCGCAGGCCGCTTTCTGGCGACATTGTTCAACCTCAAGGTTGACGGCCATGA
>JALSRF010000031.1 GCA_026984895.1 Paracoccaceae bacterium | reverse complement strand
CTCGCGCGGGACGGCATGGCAATTGCTCAAGGACTACCAGTACAAGCGCATCGACACCTTTCTGGACCCCTCGAGCGACCCGCTGGGCGCCGGCTATCACATCACCCAGGCGAAGATCGCCCTGGGATCGGGGGGCTGGTCGGGAAAGGGTTTCATGCAGGGCACCCAGAGCCGGCTGAATTTCCTGCCCGAGAAACACACGGATTTCATCTTCAACACCCTGGGAGAGGAATTCGGCTTCGTCGGCGGGGTGTCGCTGCTGGCGCTCTATGCGCTGATCGTCTTCTTCTGCCTGAGCTCGGCCATGAACAACAAGGATCGCTTCGGCGCGCTGCTGACCGTGGGCGTCGCGGCGACCTTCTTCCTGTTTTTCGCGGTCAACATGTCGATGGTGATGGGGTTGGCGCCGGTGGTGGGCGTCCCCCTGCCGCTGGTCAGTTGGGGGGGCACCGCCATGCTGGTTCTGATGGGGGCCTTCGGCCTGGTGCAAAGCGCCCATGTCCACCGTCCCAGGAGGGCGCGGTGACGCTGGCGGTGCTGCTGTCGGCCCCCGAAAGCACGGTGGCGCGTTTCAAGGCCCCGATCGCGCGGGCGCTGCGCGAGGCGGGCATCGCGGCCGAGCTGCGCACCGATCATCCCGCCGAAAAGGTGGACTACATCGTCTACGCGCCCAACGACCGGCTGACCGATTTCTCCGGGTTCGCCCGGGCGCGCGCGGTGCTCAGCCTCTGGGCCGGGGTGGAAAGGATCGCCGGCAATCCGACGCTCCGCCTGCCGCTGGCGCGCATGGTGGACAGCGGGCTGCGCGAGGGGATGGTCGAATACGTCACCGGCCATGTCCTGCGCCATCATCTGGGGATGGATGCGCAGATCCGGCAGCGCGATGCGCGCTGGCAGCCAGTGATCCCGCCGCTGGCCCGCCAGCGACGCGTCGCCGTTCTCGGGCTGGGCGCGTTGGGGGGCGCCTGCGCCGAGGCGCTGCGCGGGCTCAATTTCCAGGTCTCCGGCTGGAGCCGCCGCCAGCGCCGCCTTGCCGGGGTGGACTGCCACGCCGGCCCGGAGGCGCTGGCGCGCGTGCTGGCCGGTGCCGAAATCCTGGTGCTGCTGCTGCCGGCGACCGCTGCCACCGAAAACATCGTGAACCGGGACACCCTGGCACGGCTGCCCGATGGCGCGGTGCTGATCAACCCGGGGCGCGGCGCGCTGATCGACGATGCGGCCCTTCTCGAAGCGCTGGACAACGGTCGGCTGGCGCATGCGACGCTGGACGCGTTTCGCACCGAGCCTCTGCCCCCCGATCATCCCTACTGGCACCATCCGAAGGTGACCGTCACCCCCCATGTCGCCAGCGACACCCGCCCCGAGACCGCAGCCAGGGTGATTGCCGAGAACATCCGCCGCGCCGAGACCGGGCAGCAAATGCTGTATCTGGTTGACCGCGACGCAGGTTACTGATGCGCTGCGCCCGGACGCGGCGATGACCCGCCGCACCCCGCCCCCGCCCTCGCCGTCGCCCGCCGCCCGGGGCGCGGATGCCATCGGAGCCGGCATGTTCCCTGCAACAGCTCGCCCAAGGGGGGGGAACCGGTGCCGAGCACCGCGGCCGCGCGAAATCGGCGCATCCGGGCGCCTTTCGCCCACCGGACTGAAGGCGAAACGCGAACCGGGCCTTGTGCACATGACCGGATCCGGCGCGGCACCGAACGAGGGGGCGGGCGGGCGCATGGCCCCGGGGGCGGGCCCCACTGATTCGGCAAACCGCGCGCGCCGGCTTGACGGCGCCCGGGCCTAACGAATCCTTGGCGGGCGCGCCGGGTCCATCCCCGGCCCAGCCGGTTGCTGAGCCTCGCGATTTTCCGGCGCGTTCCGGGCCGGATCGGCAAGCGCGATTCGGATGCCGGCCCGTTCGATATGGCGCACGATCCCGTCTTCGCCGCAGAAGAACGCAAGGTCCAGGCTGCCGGCCGCGCCCGTCCCGCCCGCACTGTCCGCATTGCCCGCCCCGCCTGCGCCGTCCGTCCCGCCCGCACTGTCCGCACTGTCGGGGCTGTCGGGGCTGTCCGGGGCGGCGAACACTACCGCCTCGGACACGGCCTGGCGAATGGCACCCTCGGCCCCCGGACGCGCATCGACAATGGCCAGAAGCGTCGCCCGCGTGCCATTCGCATAGGTGACATTGGCCACCCAGGCCGCCCGTGCCAGCCCGCCGGCAAGGGCCAGCTTTTCGGCAAGGGCCGCCAGCAGGGGTTCGGGCAGATCGAAGGCCGGGGCAATTTCCAGCGGGCGTTCGCGGGCTTCGTGCACCGCGCCGGCCAGGGCGCTGGCCAGCCAGTCAACGGCATCGGGCGCGATCAGGATGGAGGACGCCGCCACGCCCGGATTCACGCCCAGCCCGATCCCCTCGCCGGCCAGCAGACCGATGGCCGCGCGCCCGGACAGGGCCAGATGCGCAACCGTCCTGCGGGCGAAATCGGCCAGGCGTTCCTCGCGGTCGAAGACCAGCGCATAGGGCACCCCTTCCAGCGGGAAAAGTTCCGGGGAAACGCCGTCTGCTCCGGCTTCCTTTTCCAGCAGCAGGAAAAGTTCGCTTTCCGCCAGCCGCTGGTAGAACTTCAACCGCGCCCGGGGATCGGTCTCGTTGGCCTGCATGGCGGCATGTGCGATATCCAGCGGGGTCGTCTCAGTCATTCAACACATCCTGCAGTCGCGCGCGAAGCTCGGGCAGAAGCTCGGCCTCGAACCAGGGGTTCTGCTTCAGCCAGGCTGTATTGCGCCAGGACGGGTGAGGCAAGGGAAAGACCGACGGCGCATGCCGGCGCCAGGCGCGCACCGTCTCGCCCACCCCGCCGGGCGCCTCCAGGTGCCATTTCTGCGCATGGCCGCCCACCAGCAGGGTCAGCCGGATGTCGGGCAACCCGGCCAGAAGCTGCGCGCGCCAGGTGCGGGCACAGCACGCCGGCGGCGGCAGGTCGGCGCCGCGCCCATCGTACCCGGGAAAGCAGAAGGCCATGGGCAGGATCGCCACCCGCGCGCGGTCGTAGAACGTCTGCCGGTCGATCCCCAGCCAGCCACGCAGCCGCTTGCCCGACGCATCGGTAAACGGACGGCCGCTTTCGTGCACGCGCGCACCCGGAGCCTGCCCGGCGATCAGCACCCGCGCTTCGCGCGCCGCCCAGACCACCGGGCGCGGATGGTGGGCGGTGGCCGTGGCGGCGAAACGCTCCGCGCAAAGGCGACAGGCGCGAATGCGCGCGACAAGTTCGGGAAATGCGCCGGCCATGGGCCGCATAATGCCGGTTGCGCGCCTCAAGGCAAGGGCGGCGGCCCTTGCATGGCGGCTGTGGGCGCCACAACGGCCCGCCGTGCCGGGCCCGGGCCGCGCACGGGACACGCACGGGACACGCACGGGGCGCGCACGGGACACGCACGGGCGGCTGCCGGTCAGTCTATGAAACCCAGAACAAGGGTCACCGCCAGCAGGACCGCGATCCAGGCGACCATCGTGCCCGTGGGCCAGACGCTGGCGATGCGCCCCTCGGGTCCGTGCGAATAGTAGAGCCCGTCGATGAATCGCCTGACCCGCCGCGTCCAGAAGGCGGCCTGCGCGCGCCAGACGGCAGCGACCGCCGCGCCGACAGCCCCGATCAGCCGCGGCCCCAGCCAGCGGTAGGTCCAGTCGAAGTCAAGGTTGATGGCGCGCACCTCCGGCGGGTGGATGCCCGAGCGGTAGAGCCAGGCAAAGGCCAGCAGCGCAAACAGCAGCAGCTGCAACTGCCCCACCACATGGCCCATCGAATAGGGCACGAAGTCCACCGGATAGGGCAGGATCGCGTAAAGAGCCCCCGGGAACACGCCGATGCCCACCGAAAGCGCCGCCGCCAGCCCCATCGCCCAGAGCATGTGGCCCGGCGCCTCGGCCGGGCGCTTGCCGCTGTCATGGGCAAAGAACATGAAGAACGGGATCTTGATTCCCGAATGCGACAGCACCGCCGCCGAGGCAAACACCAGCCCGCCCCAGACCACCCAGCGCCCGTCCTCGGCCGCCTGGCCCAGCACCATCGACTTGGACACGAAGCCGGAAAACAGCGGGAAGGCGGAAATCGACGCCGCGCCCACAAGGCAGAAGACCGCGCTCAGCGGCATGGTGCGGTAAAGCCCGCCAAGCTCGGAAGCTTTCGAGGTGCCGGTTCGGTAAAGCACCGCGCCCACCGACATGAACAGCAGCGCCTTGTAGATGATATGGGCAAAGGCGTGGGACACGGTGCCGTTCAGCGCCATTTCGCTGCCCAGCCCGATGCCGGTCACCATGAAGCCCAGCTGGTTGTTCAGCGAATAGGCCAGCACCCGGCGCAGGTCGTTCTCGATCTCGGCGAAGAACACCGGAAAGATGGTCATGATCACGCCGATCCAGATCAGGATCTCGGTGCCGGCAAAACCGCGCGCAAGCGCGTAGATCGCCAGCTTGGTGGTAAAGGCCGACAGGATCACCGTGCCGGTGACGGTGGCCGCCGGATAGGCGTCCTGAAGCCAGTTGTGCAGCAGCGGAAAGGCCGCCTTGATCCCGAAGCTCAGGAAGATCAGCCAGGTGGCGAGCGAGCCCAGCGTCATGCGCTCGAACGCGATGCCGCCGGTCTGGCGATACATCAGCGCCACCCCGGCCAGCAGCAGCACGCCCGAGCCGACCTGGACGATCAGGTAGCGCAGCCCGGTGTGATAGGCGCCGGCGGTGCGCCGGGCCCAGATCAGGAAGACCGAGGCGATCGCCGTGCCTTCCCAGTAGAAGAACAGCGTGATCAGATCGCCGGCAAAGACCGCGCCGATGGCCGAGCCCGCATAGAGCAGCGCCGCCACCTGCTGCACCGTGTCGCGCACATGCCAGGCGTAGAGGTTGCCCAGAAACGCGGCCAGCGCAAACACCAGTGCGAAGGCGCGCGCCAGGCGGTCCACGCGCATCAGCTCCAGCTCGAAACCGAAGAAGGGCACCTGCACGAGGTTGCCCTCGGGCAGGGTCCAGACCTGCCAGCCGGCCAGCACCGGCAGCGCCACCAGCAGCGCGGCCCGCGCGCGCCCCTGCGCGATCAGCGGCAGCACCAGCGCCAGGCCGAAGAACAGGAAGGCGGTCGGGATCTGGTCAGGCATCGCCGTCCCCCACGTTCCTGATCTGCAACTGGTCGCGCGGGTAGTCTTCGCGGTCGATGGCCTTGTCGGCGTAGTAGTCCTCGGGGCGCTTCACCAGAACGCGCAGCAGCTTCGCCAGCATGATCAGCCCGGTAAAGCCGGCAAACCCGTAAGCCGCGTAGAACCAGGCCAGGTTTTCGGCCGCCAGCGCGGCGTGCCCTTCGTAGGTGAACCCCGCCGCCAGCACCAGCGCGCAGGCGGCCGCCAGCATCCACACCACCTTCAGCGCGTTGCCGGGGCGGTCCACCCAGGAAATTGCGCGTCCCAGCGCCGGCCAGTCGGCGGGGTTGTCTTGCT
>JALSRF010000030.1 GCA_026984895.1 Paracoccaceae bacterium | reverse complement strand
GCGGACGCATTCGGGGGGGCGGAAATCCATGTCGGCCACCCACATGGGAATGCCGTCGTCGGGCGACACGCCGTATGCATTTTGCATCAGATCCCATTTTGCCGAATGGGTGCCGCGCCGTTCGATGATCTGGTCGAAATCCATGCAGGTTCTCCTCTTGTGCCCGCGGAGACTATCGCAGCCGCTTGCGAGTGCAAGAGCGTTGCAACACCCGGATGCTTGGCCTACATGAGCGCCATGAGCATTCTGCCGATCCTGATCCACCCCGACCCCCGCCTGAAAAAGGTCTGCGCGCCCGTGGGCGAGATCACCCGCGAGTTGCGCGAACTGGCCGAAAACATGCTGGAAACCATGTATGACGCGCCGGGGATCGGCCTGGCCGCGCCGCAGGTGGGCGTCATGAAGCGGCTGTTCGTGATGGACTGCGTGAAAGAGGAAAACGCGCCACCCCAGCCGATGGTGCTGATCAACCCCGAAGTCACCTGGGTGTCCGAGGACATGAACACCTACGAAGAGGGCTGCCTGTCGATCCCCGATCAATATGCCGAGGTCGAACGGCCCGCCGAAGCGCGGGTGCGCTGGACCGACCTTGGCGGCAAGCAGCACGAAGAACAGTTCGACAAGCTCTGGGCGACCTGTTCGCAGCACGAGATCGACCACCTGAACGGCAAGCTGTTCATCGACTACCTGAAGCCGCTCAAACGCCAGATGATCACCCGCAAGATGGTCAAGCTGAAACGCGAGCGGGCGCGCGCATGAGCCGGGGCGTGCTGCGCTGGCCGGACCGGCGGCTGCGCACCCCGGCGGCGCCGGTTCCGGCGATCACCGAGGAAACCCGCGCCATCTGGGACAAGATGATCGCGGTGATGGAGGCGATGCCCGGCGTTGGCCTGGCGGCGGTCCAGCTTGGGGTGATGCAGCGCCTGGCGGTGGTCGATGCTTCTCGCGAACGCGGGCAGGCGGTGCGCATGGCCAACCCCGAGGTGATCCACGCATCGACCCGGCTGCGCGAACACGAGGAGGCCAGCCCCTGCCTGCCCGGCGTGTCGGCCCGGCTGAAGCGTCCGCGGGCAGTGACGGTGCGCTTTCAGAACGCCGACGGCGCGGTGGAAGAACGCGATTTCGTCGGGCTCTGGGCGACCAGCGTGCAGCATCAGATCGACCACCTCGACGGGCGGATGTATTTCCACCGGCTCAGCCGGGTGAAACGCCAGATGCTGCTGAAACGCGCGGCCAGGGCGGGGGCCGTGGCATGAGGCTGGTCTTCATGGGAACGCCGGATTTTTCCGTGCCGGTTCTCGACGCCCTGGTCGGGGCCGGGCACGAGATTGCCGCGGTCTATTGCCAGCCGCCGCGTCCGGCCGGGCGCGGCAGGAAGCAACGGCCCTCTCCGGTGCACCGTCGCGCGCAGGAACTGGGCCTGGCGGTGCGTCATCCGCACTCGTTGAAAGGCGCCGACGCGCAGGCGGAATTCGCGGCGTTCGCCGCCGAGGCGGCGGTGGTGGTGGCCTACGGGCTGATCCTGCCGCCGGCCGTTCTGGAGGCCCCGGCACGCGGCTGCCTGAACATCCATGCGTCGCTGTTGCCGCGCTGGCGTGGCGCGGCGCCGATCCAGCGTGCGATCATGGCGGGCGACGATGAAACCGGCGTGTGCATCATGCAGATGGAGGCCGGGCTGGACACCGGCCCGGTGCTGTTGCGCAAGGCGGTGCCGATCGGGCCCGAGGACACGGCGGGCGACCTGCACGACCGACTGTCGGCGCTGGGGGCCGCGGCCATCGTCGAGGCGCTGGCGCGCCTGGATGCGCTGACGCCCGAACCGCAGCCCGAGGACGGGGTTACCCATGCCGCCAAGATCGACAAGGCCGAGGCGCGAATCGACTGGTCGCGACCCGCGCCCGAGGTGGACCGGCTGATCCGCGGCCTGTCGCCCTTTCCGGGCGCCTGGTGCGAGGTTGCCGGCGAACGGGTGAAACTGTTGCGTTCGCGCCAGGTGGCCGGGGCGGGAGCGCCTGGCGAGGTGCTCGGGGGGTTCACCGTGGCCTGCGGCGAAGGCGCGGTCGAGATCACGCGCGCCCAGCGGCAGGGGAAACGCGCCCTGCCGGTGAGCGAACTGCTGCGGGGCTGGCCCCTGCCGGCGCGGTTTGGCCAGAGGCAGGATCGGATCGACCCGCCCGCGCCCGGCCATCGCCCCTGACCGCCATTACCCCTGACCGCCATTACCTCTGACCGCCCCCGCCCCTGACCGCCCCCGCCCCTGACCGGCATTGCCCGCGCGCGCCCCACCCGCGCGCCCGGTCATGACCCCGGGCCGGGGCGCAGACCCGCGAAGCTCGGATCGCCGGCTCACCGGATTTTCGTTCGGGCCGGGCCATGCCCGCGGGAACGGCGGTTCGGCCGCGACAGGGGGCAACGACGCCCGGTCGAAATCCGGCGGCCTGCGGTTCTGCGGGCCATGCCCCGGGGCTCTGGTGTCGGATCAGGCGTGCTCCGCGGCCGGCCGTCGGCCTTCGAACAGGTCTTTCTCCGGCGCGATATGGTCAACCATGTGCTGGCGGAACAGCCGCACCCGCCGGGTCTGGCGCAGATCGCCGTGATACAGCAGCCACAGGCCAAGATCGTGCTTTTCTTCGGGGGCGTGCACCCGGGCAAGGTCCGGGTGACTGTCGCCCATGAAACAGGGCAGATAGGCAATCCCGAAGCCTTCCTTGAGGGCCGCAAGCGTGAGCAGGGTATCATCGACATAAAAGCGGAAATCCCGTTCCGGCCGGGCGGCATGGGTCCAGTCGCGGTGAAAATCGCAGCATTCGACCCCCAGCCATTCGGGCGGCTGCGCGCGCGACCGTTGCCTGGCCAGGTAGGCGGCCGATCCGTAAACCGCCGATCGCACCGTGACCAGGCGCGTTCCGATCAGCGTCTCCAGCGGATCGTTGGTCAGACGGATCGCGATGTCTGCCTGGCGCTCGGTCAGGCTGACGAACCTGTTTGACACCTGAATGTGCATCTCGATCTCGGGGTATCGCTCGTGGAAGGCGCGGAACATGGGCATCAGAACGGTTGTCGCCATGTTGCCGATCGCCGACACTCTCAGTTCGCCGCATACCCGCCCTTCGTGGCCGGCCAGCGCGTCTTCGATGTCGAGGATTTCCAGTTCCATCCTGGCGGCGGACAGCTTGAGTTCTTCACCGACGGCGGTCAGTTCGTAGCCGGATTTCTTGCGCTCTATCAGTCGGGTTCCCAACCGGTTTTCCAGTGCCCGGATACGGCGCGACACTGTCGAATGCTGGACCTTCAGCCGCCTGGCGCCGGCACTGATGGAGCCGTTGCGCGCCACCGCCAGGAAGAATTTCAGATCATCCCATTGCATCCGCCGTGTGCTCCTTCGTGCATTCTTGCACATCCGTCGTCGCGCCATCGCGAATGGTGACAAGCCTAGTCGAAGGATACCGTGATCGGCAAGTTTCAACCAAGGGGAGGAAGACCGATGAGCAGGCAACAAGCCGTATTCGACCCGGTCGCGTTCAAGGCAACGACAAGGCAGCAGTGGGACACCGCAGCCGAAGCCTGGAGCCGCTGGAGCCCGCTGTTGAGCCGCTGGCTGGGTCCGGCAACGGAAACGATGCTGGACATGGCAGGGGTGGACGAAGGCAGCCGGGTGCTCGATGTGGCCGCCGGCGCGGGCGAACAGAGCATTGCCGCCGCGCGGCGGTGCGGCCCGTCGGGCCATGTCCTGGCCACCGATCTTTCGCCCGAAATCCTGAAATTCGCCGCGGCAAACGCCCGGCGCGCGGGGCTGGACAATCTTCAGACCATGGTGGTTGACGGTGAAAGCCTGGCCGAGATCGAGGCCGCGCCATTCGATGCGGTCATCTCGCGCGTCGGGCTGATCTATTTCCCGGATCAGCACAGGGCTGTCAGCGGCATGCGCGCGCAACTGCGTCCCGGTGGCAAGGTCGGGGCCATGTCCTATTCCCGGGCCGAAAAGAACCCGTTCTTTTCGATCCCGGTCGGCATCATTCGGCGGTGGGCCGGACTGCCGGCTCCATTGCCCGGGCAGCCGGGGCCGTTCAGCCTGGCTGACCCGGACGTGTTTCGCGGCTTGCTGGCCGACGCCGGGTTCAGCAAGATCGATGTCGAGGTCATCGACGCCCCGGTGCGGCTGGCATCGGCGCTGGAATGCCTGCAATTCGAACAGGAGTCCTTCGGCGCCCTGCATCAGATGCTTTCGGGGCTTTCGGCGCAGGAGCAGGACGACGCCTGGGCCGAGATCGAGGACGCCCTGCGCCAGTTCGAAAGCGGCGGCCATTTCGAAGGGCCGTGCGAAATGGTGGTCGCGGTCGGCACCAGACCCGACGCCGGCTGACGCGCTGCACATGTTTGCGAGGGTTTGCGAGGGAGGAAAACGATGGCCAGAGTCGCAGTCATCCAGGAACCGCCGGTTTTTCTTGACCGAAAGGCGACCATTTCCCGAGCGGTCGCGCTGATCGGCAAGGCCGCGCAGCAGGGGGCCGATCTGGCGGTCTTTTCCGAGACCTTCATATCCGGCTATCCGGCGTGGATCTGGCGCCTGCGCCCGGGCAGCGACCGGGGCCTTTGCGAAGAGCTGCACGCGCGCTTGCTTGGCGGTGCGGTCGATCTGGGCACCGATCAGCTGCACCCGATCCGCGACGCCGCGCGAAAACATCGCGTGACGGTTGTCTGCGGCATGAACGAGGTCGATGCCGATACCAGCCGGACCACCGTTTACAACACCTGCGTCGTGATCGGGCCGGATGGCGGCCTGCTGAACCGGCACCGCAAGTTGATGCCGACCAACCCCGAACGCATGGTGCACGGGTTTGGCGATGCCAGCGGGCTGAAGGTCGTGGAAACGCCGGCTGGCCGGCTGGGCACGCTCATATGCTGGGAAAACTACATGCCGCTGGCGCGATACGCCCTGTATTCCCTGGGGACCGAGGTCCATGTTGCGCCCACATACGATTCCACAGACGACTGGACCGCCACCTTGCAGCATATCGCCCGCGAAGGCGGCTGTTGGGTCATCGGCGCGGGCCATGTGCTGCGCGCCGCAGACCTGCCCGCAGACCTGCCCGGGCGCGAACGGATCTACCCGGACCGGCAGGCGTGGGTAAATCCCGGCGGATCGGTGATCGTTGCTCCGGGCGGGGAAATTTGTCGCGGGCCCGCTGAACCGGGAGTGCGGCCTGCTGATTGCCGATATCGAGTTGCGGCGGGTTGCGGCCGCGCGGCGCAGCCTTGACGTGGCCGGGCATTATGCGCGGCCGGACCTGTTCAACCTGTCGCTCGACGACAGGCCGCAGCGTGCGCTCGGGCGCGCCGCGCAACAGGCGACGCGCCTGGACCCCGGCGGGATGCGGGCAGGATAGAGCCACGATGCGCGCCCCGAACAGGGGGTTTGCGGGGGGTTTAAACCGCGCCCTTTCTGCCCCATATTCATTCGGGGAACGGAAAGGATGCCCATGTCTCTTGTTGCGCTCATCATCATCGGAATCGCCGCCGGTTACCTTGCCACCAGCCTGATGAATTTGCAGACCAATGTGGTGGTGACCATGGCAATCGGCGTGCTTGGCGCGCTGCTCGGTTCCGTGATCCTGCGCGTGCTGCTGGCGATTGTCGGCTGGATGGCCGGGTTCGTCGGCGCCGTGCTGGGGGCAATGCTGTTGATCTGGGCCTGGCGCACCTACGGCCCCGGGACCTGATCCGCTCGCCCGTTGCCTTGTGCCTTGAACCGTGCCAGGCCGGCGCGCGCCAGTTCGTCGGCGCGTTCGTTTTCCGGGTGGCCGTCGTGGCCCTTCACCCATTCCCAGCGCACATCGTGGCGCGCCGTGGCGGCGTCGATGCGTTCCCACAGATCGACATTCTTCACCGGCTTTCTTGCCGCCGTGCGCCAGCCGTTCTTCTTCCAGCCGTGGATCCAGCCGGTGATTCCGTTCTTCAGATAGGTGCTGTCGGTGACAACGGTGATGGAGCTGGGCCTGTCCAGCGCCTCAAGCGCATTGATCGCGGCCAGCAGTTCCATGCGGTTGTTGGTGGTCCGGGGCTCGCCCCCGTTCAGTTCGCGTGCCTTCACCACCCGGTCGCCTTCGCGTGCCACCAGCAGAACGCCCCAGCCGCCGGGGCCGGGATTGCCGCTGCACGCGCCGTCGGTATAGGCGTAAAGTTCAGCCAACGCCGGCCTCCCTCAACACCCGGGGCACCTTGAACTCTATGTCCTCACGGGCGGTTTCCACCACCTGCAGCGCCGTGTCGTATCGGGCGCGAAACGCTTCCAGCACTTCTGTGACCAGCACCTCGGGGGCCGATGCGCCGGCGGTGATCCCGACCGAACGCGCCCCGTCCAGCGCCCGCCAGTCGATCTCGGCGGCGTTCTGGACCAGCTGCGCATAGCCGCAGCCCGCGGCCTTGCCGACCTCGACCAGCCGGCGCGAGTTGGACGAGTTCGGCGCCCCGATGACCAGAAGGGCCTCGACCCGCCCGGCAATGGCCTTGACCGCCGCCTGCCGGTTGGTGGTGGCATAGCAGATGTCTTCCTTGTGCGGGCCGGAAATCTGCGGAAACCGCGCCCTGAGAGCGGCAACGATTTCACCCGTGTCGTCCACGGAAAGCGTCGTCTGGGTGATATAGGCCAACCTGCCCGGATCGCGCACCTGCAGCCCGGCGACATCGGCAGGGCTTTCCACCAGCAGCACCTCGCCCTCGGGCAACTGGCCCATGGTGCCGACGGTTTCCGGGTGGCCGGCATGGCCGACCATGATCATCTGCAGACCGTTTTTGTGGTGGCGCTCGGCCTCGATATGCACCTTCGATACCAGCGGGCAGGTGGCATCGACGAATACCATGTTGCGCCGCCGCGCGGCGGCCGGCACCGATTTCGGCACGCCGTGGGCCGAAAACACCACCGGCCGGTCGTCGGGGCAGTCATCGAGGCTTTCGACGAAAACCGCCCCGAGCGCGCGCAGCCTGTCCACCACGAAGCGGTTGTGCACGATCTCGTGGCGCACATAGACCGGCGCCCCCCATTTTTCGAGCGCCAGCTCGACGATTTTCACCGCCCTGTCCACGCCGGCACAAAACCCGCGCGGCGCGGCGAGATACACGGCAAGCTTCGGCCGTTTCGACATGCCCGATCCTTTCGCTTCGTCCATGTCCTCGTCTTCCCGGTGCCTTCGGAAGGTTTCCACCTGCTGCCGGTCATTTTGCGCAGACAAGGCGGCCTCTTTTCAAGCAGAAATCGCGCGCCGCCCGAAATCCCCGGAAATTCCGGCCGGAAGAGGGGTCTTGCGACCCGTGCGCATGTCGCGATGGCCGGCCCGGACCGTGCCACCAGGCCGGCGGGCCGCACCCGAGCGCAGTCCCCGCCACGACGGCCCGGCGGCGGGGCTCACGTTTCGACCGGGGGAATGCTTGCGGGTTCACGCGGTTCGCGCGGCGGGCGTCCGATGACTTCCTTCAATTCGTCCAGTTCGATGAAATTGTCGGCCTGCCGGCGCAGTTCGTCGGCAATCATCGGCGGTTGGGAACGGATGGTCGACACCACCGAGACGCGCACGCCCTGGCGTTGCAGGCTTTCGACCAGCGGGCGGAAATCGCCATCGCCGGAAAACAGCACGATATGGTCCACATGCGGGGCCGTTTCCAGGGCATTCACCGCAAGTTCGATGTCCATGTTGCCCTTGACCTTGCGCCGGCCCTGGCTGTCGATGAATTCCTTTGCCGGTTTGGTCACCATGGTGAAGCCGTTGTAGTTCAGCCAGTCCACCAACGGACGGATCGGCGAATATTCGTCGTTTTCCAACAGGGCCGTGTAGTAGAACGCGCGCAGCAGCTTCCCGCGGCGCATGAATTCCTGGCGAAGCAGTTTGTAGTCGATGTCGAAACCCAGGGCCTTTGCGGCGGCGTAAAGGTTCGAACCGTCAATGAACAGCGCAAGCCGTTCGTCTCGGTAGAACATATCCGTTCCTTTCTTGCGAGTTTCGCCTTTGTGGTTGTGAGTGGATATTGAAAACGAGTGGTGGTATTGGCGAAACTGCCTGTAAATTAGCGGAAATTCGCGTTACCGCAAGACCGGGGAACTGGAAAATCGTCGCATATGCACCAAAATTCAGGGATCGGCCTGTCCTTTTGGCCATGGGATCAAACCTGACGTCGCGGCACGGGTCGCCGCTGGATACGGTGTTGGCGGCCATTGACGCCGTTGCGCGCGCGGGGGTGCAGGTTGACGCGGTCAGTGAAATGTATCGCACGCCGGCCTGCCCCGCCGGCGCCGGCCCCGATTATGTGAACGCGGCACTTGCCTGCCGAAGCGCGCTTGGTCCGCAGGCGTTGCTGGAACGGCTGCACGGGATCGAGAAGGCGTTCGACCGGCGGCGAACGGGGCGGTGGCAATCGCGCACGCTCGATCTTGATCTTCTGGCCGTCGGCGATGCCATCCTGCCCGATCGCGAAACCTTCGCGCACTGGTCCGATCTCGATGCCGAGGAACAGAAATCGCGCGCGCCGGATCGCCTGATCCTGCCGCATCCGCGCCTGCACGAACGCGCCTTCGTCCTGATCCCGCTGGCCGATGTGGCACCGGACTGGCGGCATCCGGTGCTGGGGAGGCGCGTTCAGGAGATGGCCGCAGCGCTGCCAGAGGCGCAAAGGCGCGAAGTCCGCCCCGTCAAGCCGGTCTGAATTGATCGATTCCGCGCTTGTCAAGGGGCGTGCAAACGCCTAAGTAGACGATCTGATGTTTCCCGCCAATGGATATGGAGTGCCCAGATGGCCCGCGTGACGGTCGAAGATTGCGTAGACAAGGTTCCCAACCGGTTCGAACTGGTGATGCTCGCCGCGCACCGTGCGCGTGAGATTTCAGCGGGCGCCGCGCTGACGGTTGACCGCGACAACGACAAGAACCCGGTTGTCGCCCTGCGCGAGATCGCCGAGGAAACCCAGTCGGCCGACGAACTGCGCGAGCGCATGATCGAAAGCCACCAGACCCAGATCGAGGTGGACGAGCCGGAAGAAGACGCCATGGCGCTGCTGATGGGCGCCGGGGCCGACAAGCCGGCCGAGGATGAAATGTCCGAAGAAAACCTGCTGCGCGCGCTCATGGAAGCGCAGAGGCAGGAATAACCGGCGCGTTGCGCCGAAGGGTGCGGGCCGGATGATCGATGTCGATGACCTGATCGAGCTGGTTCTCAACTACAACCCCCGGACAAACGAAGAACTGATTCGCGAAGCATATGCCTACGGGCGCGCGATGCACGAGGGGCAGTTCCGCCATTCGGGCGAGGCGTATTTTTCGCATCCCGTGGCCGTGGCCGCGATTCTGACCGAACAGCGGCTGGACGACGCGACCATTGTCACGGCGTTGCTGCACGATACCATCGAGGACACCCGATCGACCTTCGAAGAGGTCGAGGAAAAATTCGGCACCGAGATCGCCGAACTCGTCGATGGCGTCACCAAGCTGACCAACCTTCAACTGAACTCGACCGAGACCAGGCAGGCGGAAAATTTCCGCAAGCTGTTCATGGCCATGTCCAAGGACCTGCGGGTGATCCTGGTGAAGCTGGCCGACCGGCTTCACAACATGCGCACCATCCGCTCGATGAAGCCGGAGAAGCAGGTGGGAAAGGCCCGCGAGACGATGGACATCTATGCCCCGCTTGCCGGGCGCATGGGCATGCAGTGGATGCGCGACGAACTGGAGGACCTCGCCTTTCGCGTGCTGAACCCCGAGGCGCGCAACTCGATCATGCGCCGCTTCATCACCCTGCAGCGCGAAACCGGCGACGTGATTCACAAGATCACCAACGACATCCGCCAGGAACTGGAAAAGGCCGGGATCGAGGCCGACGTGTTCGGCCGGGCGAAAAAACCCTATTCGATCTGGCGCAAGATGGAAGAAAAGGAACAGGGGTTCTCGCGCCTGTCGGACATCTACGGATTTCGTATCATCACCCGGGACGAGGCCGATTGTTACCGGGTCCTTGGCGCCATCCACCAGCGCTGGCGCGCGGTGCCGGGCCGGTTCAAGGACTACATCAGCCAGCCGAAATCGAACGGCTACCGGTCCATTCACACGACGGTATCGGGACGCGACGGCAAGCGCGTCGAAGTGCAGATCAGAACCCGCCAGATGCACGAGGTGGCCGAGGTCGGGGTGGCTGCCCACTGGTCCTACCGCGACGGTGTGCGCGCCGAAAACCCCTTTGCCGTGGACCCGGCCAAATGGCTTGCCGCGCTGACCGAACGTTTCGAGACCGCCGAGGACCACGACGAATTCCTGGAACATGTCAAACTGGAAATGTATGCCGACCAGGTGTTCTGCTTCACCCCCAAGGGCGATGTGGTGAAGCTGCCGCGCGGGGCGACGCCGCTGGACTATGCCTATGCGATACACACGCGCATCGGCGACAGTTGCGTGGGGGCGCGGGTCGATGGCATCCGTGTGCCGCTCTGGACCCGGCTGAAGAACGGACAGTCGGTCGAAATCATCACCGCCGAGGGGCAGACGCCGCAGTCAAGCTGGGTGGATATCGTGGTCACCGGCCGCGCCAAGGCGGCAATCCGTCGCCGGCTTCGCGAAGAGGATCGCGAACGCTTCATCAAGCTTGGCCGCGAACTGGCGCGTGTGGCGTTCGACCATATCGGCAAGCGGGCCACCGACAAGGCGCTTGCGACCGCCGCCAAGCAGCTTGGCGTGAAAGGCGCCGAAGAGCTTCTGTCGCTGCTCGGCTCGGCCGAGCTGTCGGCCAGCGAAGTGATCGAGGCGCTCTATCCCGAACTTGCCAAGGGCGGCGACGAAGTGGACAGCGAGCGCGCGGTCGTCGGCCTGACGCCCGACCAGACCTTCAAGCGCGCCGCCTGCTGCCAGCCGATACCCGGAGAGCGGATCGTCGGCATTACCTATCGCGGACAGGGGGTCGTGCTGCATGCCATTGATTGCGAGGCATTGGCGGAATTCGAAGACCAGTCCAGGCGCTGGGTCGATCTGCAATGGCACAGTGGCAAGCACGCGCCTGTCAACACCGTGAGCATGGAACTGACCATTCGCAACGACGCCGGCGTGCTGGGACGAATATGCACCTTGATTGGCGAACAACATGCGAATATCTCCGATTTGCACTTTCTTGATCGGAAACCGGACTTTTTTCGTCTCATTCTTGATGTTGACTTGCGCGATATCGAGCATCTGCATGCGATCATGCTTGCGCTTGAAGCCGAAAGCGACGTGGCATCGGTTGATCGGTATCGCGACATCGGGCGCAGGCCCTAGGTAACGGAGCAAAGGGTTGTTCAAGCGGCGAAAGCAGCGAAGCCTTTCGCAATTTCTGGCCGAGGGCCTGTATCCGCGCGGCGGCTGGATTCGCGCGGCCAGCTACGTCTGGCATCGGCTGCGCCGCCTGCCCGACCCGCCGCATCGCATCGCGCGCGGGGTCGCGGCGGGGGTGTTCGTCTGTTTCACTCCGTTCTTCGGCTTCCATTTCATCCTCGCCACGATCATTGCCATCCTGATACAGGGCAACATCCTGGCGGCGCTGCTTTCCACCTTTTTCGGCAACCCGTTCACCTTTCCGATCATCGCGGCGCTTTCGGTGGATCTGGGCACCTGGATGCTGGGGTTGCCAGGCGGCCAGGAACTGCCCTCCATCGTGGGAGAGTTCTCGCAGGCTTCGGTGCAGATATGGGCGAATCTGAAGGCGATATTCACCCACGACGTGACCCACTGGGACCGGCTTGCAACCTTTTTCGACCGGGTGTTCCTGCCCTATCTGGTGGGCGGAATCATCCCCGGGCTGATCACGGCGTTCATTGCGTTCCTGATCTTCCTGCCGCTGGTGCGCGCGCATCAGACCAATCGGATACGGCGCCTGAAGCAGCGCCACGAAAAACGCCAGCGCGCCGCCGCCCGGCGGGCAGCCGACGCGGCGCGCAAGGGATCGGTGGCTGACGCCGTGCGCGATTGAGGCTAGCGTTGCGCGAAAGCGGGAATCAGGCGGAGGATTCGACATGGCCGCAAGACCACAGCCACCCGGCGGGCTGCGTCTGGGGGTGAACATCGACCATGTGGCCACGGTGCGCAACGCGCGCGGCGGCCGCTACCCGGACCCGGTGCGCGCCGCAAGGCTGGCCGAGGACGCCGGGGCCGACGGCGTAACCGCGCATCTGCGCGAGGATCGCCGCCACATTTCCGACAGCGACATCGAGCGGCTGATGGAAACGCTTGCGGTGCCTCTCAATCTGGAAATGGCGCCGACCGACGAAATGCAGTCGATCGCCCTGCGCCACAAGCCGCACGCGGTATGCATCGTGCCGGAAAGGCGGGAGGAACTGACCACCGAGGGCGGGCTGGACGTGGCGCGCGACGAAAACCGCCTGGCCCGTTTCATCGCGCCGTTGCGCGAGGCGGGGTGCCGGGTATCCATGTTCGTCGCTGCTGACAGGGCGCAGGTCGAGGCCGCCAGCCGCATCGGCGCGCAGGTGGTGGAACTGCACACCGGTGCCTATTGCGACGCCTTCGCGGACGAACGCCACGCGCAGGCCCGGGACGAACTGGAGCGGCTGCGCGCGATGGCGCGATTTGCGCATGATCTGGGACTCGAGGTGCACGCGGGGCACGGCCTTGCCTATGACACGGTCAGGCCGGTTGCGGCATTCCCCGAGGTCACGGAACTGAATATCGGCCATTTCCTGATCGGCGAATCCATATTCGTCGGCCTGCCGAAGGCGCTTGCCGAAATGCGCCGGCTGATGGACGAGGCGCGCGCGTGATCGCACGGCGCGCGGCCCGGCCGGGCGGCAGCGCCCTGGCCCTGTTGCCGGCCATGCTGGGTTGCGCCTTCGTCGCTTCGGCGGGGGGCCCGGCCCCGGCGCAGGAGTTGCAGCCATGCGATGCGCGCAGCGCGGCCCCGGGACTGTCGGATTTCGGGCGCGACGACGTCCGCACCTTTGGCGACGGCAATATCCTTGTGGCCCGTCTTGATACCGGCCGGCCCGCATTCGCCCCGATGCGCCTGCTGATCCTGTCGCCGCCGCGCGATGCGGAGGGCAGGCGGCAGTGCCGGCTGGTGCGCCTGGAAGACGGGCTGGGTTTCGGCCAGCTGTATCTGTCGCGGGCCGGGGCACGGTATGACCCGGGACGAGGCTTGACGGCGGATGTTCCCGGCCTGATCCTGCTTGAAGACGGTTTTTCCAACCCGATCCTTGTGCATGTGACCATCAACCAGCAGAGCGGGGCGATCGCCCTGGACATGGAGCTTGGCCCGGAATGATCCTCGGAATCGGCACCGATCTGGCCAATATCGAGCGCATCGCCGCGACGCTTGAACGTTTCGGCGACCGGTTTCGCAACCGCGTGTTTACCGGCACCGAGCAGCGCAAGGCAGAGCGCCGCCGCGACGCCGCCGGGACCTATGCCAAGAGGTGGGCGGCAAAGGAGGCCTGTTCCAAGGCGCTGGGGACGGGGCTGCGCATGGGCATCTCGTGGAAGGACATGGCTGTGACCAACCTGCGCTCGGGCCAGCCGCGGATGCATCTGACCGGCTGGGCCGCACAGCGTCTGGCGGCAATGACGCCCGAAGGCCACGAGGCCGTCATCCATGTCACGCTGACCGACGACCACCCCTGGGCGCAGGCATTCGTGATCATCGAGGCCCGCCCGGTCGCTTGACTCTGGCCGCGGCTGCGACCATGTAGCCGGGGCGGATTTTCAAGCAGGGACAGTGCCATGACCACCAGGGCCGAAACGCGGGACGTGATCGTCGAAAATGTGAAGACGGTTGTCTATGCCCTGCTGATTGCCGGAATTTTTCGGACGCTTTTCTTCCAGCCGTTCTGGATTCCGTCCAGTTCGATGAAGGACACCTTGCTGATCGGCGACTTCCTGTTCGTGAACAAGATGGCCTACGGGTATTCGCGCGTTTCCTGCCCGTTTTCGCTCTGCCCCATATCGGGGCGCATTTTCGGCAAGGAGCCGAAGGTCGGCGACGTCATCGTATTTCGCCATCCGGTCAGCGGCGAGGACTTCGTGAAGCGGCTGATCGGCAAGCCGGGCGACCGGATACAGGTGAAGGACGGCGTGTTGTTCATCAACGGCGTCGAAGCGCCGCAGAAACCCGATGGCGTTTTCGAGGAAACCTTTGAAAAACAGGGCCCGGTGGGCAGCCTGCCAAGGTGCATGAACAACGTCGGCCTGGGCGGCGTCTGCCTGAAGGAGAAGCTGGTGGAGACCCTGCCCAACGGGGTGAGCCATTCGATCCTGAACATCGGCAACGGGCGGCTGGACAATACCGGTGTCTATACCGTGCCCGAGGGGATGTATTTTTTCATGGGCGACAACCGCGACAACTCTACCGACAGCCGGGTTCCGCAGACTGCGCGCGGGGTCGGCTTCGTCCCCTATGAAAACCTGATCGGGCGCGTGGACCGGATCATGTTCTCGTCCGCCGGGCGGTCCCTTTTCTATTTCTGGACCTGGCGCGCAGACCGGTTCTTCAAGGCGGTCCGTTGAAGCTGAGCGGCGAACTCAAGGCCTTTGAGACCCGTATCGGACATGTGTTTTCCGATCCCGCGCTTCTGTTGTGCGCCCTGACCCACCCGTCGGTTTCCTCGCCCACGCGCCCGGACAACCAGCGGCTGGAATTCCTTGGCGACCGCGTGCTGGGGCTGGTCATTGCCGAAGCGCTGCTGCGTGCCGACCCGCAGGCCAGCGAAGGCCAGCTTGCGCCGCGCTTCAACGCGCTGGTGCGCAAGGAGACCTGCGGCGATGTCGCGCGCGAGATCGATCTGGGCGCGGTTCTCAAGCTGGGGCGCTCGGAGATGAAGTCGGGCGGGCGGCGCAAGCTGGCACTGGTGGCCGATGCGATGGAAGCGGTGATTGCCGCCGTCTATCTGGATGGCGGGCACGATGCGGCGCGCGACATGGTGCTGCGCCTGTGGGGCCGCCGGATTTCGTCGGTCGAGGACGATGCGCGCGATGCCAAGACCGCGCTGCAGGAATGGGTGCAGGCCCGCGGTCAGCGGCCTCCGCTGTATCGCGAGGTGGCACGAGAGGGGCCGGACCATGCGCCGGTCTTCACCATCCGCGCCGAACTGGAAAACGGCGAGTGCGAGACCGCCCGGGCGGCCACCAAGCGCCAGGCCGAACAGCTGGCTGCGCGCGCGCTTCTGAAACGGCTGGAGGCAGGGAATGGCTGAAGCACAGGGACGCGCCGGTTTCGTTGCCCTGATCGGAGAGCCCAATGCCGGGAAATCGACGCTTCTGAACCGGATGGTCGGCGCAAAGGTTTCCATCGTCACGCACAAGGTTCAGACCACCCGCGCGCGTATTCGCGGCGTGGCCATCGAGGGCCCCAGCCAGATCGTTTTCGTGGATACGCCGGGGCTGTTTCGCCCCCGGCGCCGGCTGGACCGGGCGATGGTCGCAGCCGCCTGGGCGGGGGTGGCGGATGCCGATGTGGTGGTGCTGATGATCGAAGCGCACCGCGGGGTAACGCCCGGGGTCGAAGCGATCCTGGGCGCTCTGGCCGAGCGCGCCCCGGCGCGGCCGGTCGTGCTGGCGATCAACAAGATCGATCGGGTCAGGGCGCCGGACCTTCTGGGCCTGAGCGCGAAGATGAACGAGCGGTTCGCTTTCGAGGAAACCTTCCTGATTTCGGCCGAAAAGGGCCATGGGGTCGGCGACCTGAAGCGCTGGCTGGCGCAGGCCATGCCCCCGGGGCCCTGGTTGTATCCGGAGGATCAGATCGCCGATCTGCCGCTGCGCATGATCGCCGCCGAGATGACCCGCGAAAAGCTGACGCTGCGTCTGCACCAGGAACTGCCTTACCAGCTGACCGTCGAGACCGAAGGCTGGGACGAACGCAAGGACGGTTCCGTGCGCGTGGATCAGGTGATTTTCGTCGCCCGCGAGGGTCACAGGGGGATCATCCTGGGCAGGGGGGGCGAAACCATCAAGGCGGTCAGCCAGGCGGCGCGTGCCGAACTGGCGGCATTTCTGGGGCGCAAGGTGCATCTGTTCCTGCAGGTCAGGCTGCGCCCCGGCTGGCTGAACGAACGCGAGCGCTTCACCCGGATGGGGCTGGATTTCTCCGACGGTGAACCATGAGCCGGCTGACCTCGGACATGTGGGTTTCGGCTTACCTGAGGCGGCTGCAGCTGGCCGATATTCCGGCCTTTGTCACCGCCAGGGGGGACGCGGGCGCGGGGGCGGTTCTGGTCAAGCTGAACACGCTGGACGGGCAGGCGCGCGCCTTCCAGAGATCGTTTGATCCGGACAGCCTGGCGCGGTGCTGGGTGGTTCTGGCCGAAGGCGACGAGGTAGCGGTGGATGCGGCGCTGGAGCGGCAGAAATCCTTCGACCCGGACCTGTGGGTGATCGAGGTCGAGGACCGCGCCGGGCGGCACCTTCTCGACGAACCGGGGCTGTCGGGCTAGCCTTTGGGGGGTCTCTGCCTCCGGCGGGGATATTTATCGACAGAAGAAGCTGACGAGGGTGTTTCGGGTGCTGGAATGGCGGGATCAGGGTGTCTTGCTCGGGGTGCGCCGCCATGGCGAGACCTCGGCGCTCATTCAGGCGTTCACCGAAAGCCACGGTCTGTTCGCGGGGATCGTGCGGGGCGGGGCGAGCCGTCGCATCGCCCCGGTCCTGCAGCCCGGTGCGCAGCTGGATCTCTGTTGGCGGGCGCGCCTTTCCGAACATGTCGGCACCTTTGCCGTCGAGCCGGTGAAGAGCCGTTCGGATGCGGTGATGCGAGACAGGTTGGCGCTTGCGGGGTTGAACGCGGTGACGGCGTTGCTGGTCTTTTGTCTGCCCGAGCGCGAGGCGCATCCGCGGCTTTACCGGCACAGCGTGGTTCTGCTTGATCTTCTGGGGCAGTCCGATGCCTGGCCGCTGGCCTATCTGCGCTGGGAACTGGCGTTGCTGGAGGAGCTGGGATTCGGCCTTGATCTGAGCCGGTGTGCGGTGACCGGGGGCATCGACGATCTTGCCTACGTCTCGCCGCGCACCGGGCGCGCGATCAGCGCCGAAGCGGCGGGCCGGTGGGCCGACCGCCTGCTGCCGCTGCCCCCGGCCCTGCTGGGGCATGGCGACGGGGCGCTTCGGGGTGTCGCCGCGGGGTTGCAGACGACCGGTCATTTCCTGAAATCGGGTCTGGCGGCGCAGGTCGCCGGCCGGCCTTTGCCCGATGCGCGTCAGAGGCTGGTGGACGCTATTGATCGGCGTCTGAACGGCTGAACAGCATTTCGCGGCCGGCATCGTTGCTCAGCAGGATGGTGTCGCCGGAAACCTCGGCAAAGGCCATATCGGAAAGCGCCTGAAAGAAGCGGGTTTCCTGCTCCGTCGCGCCGCAAGCCAGGCGGGTGGCCCGGATGTTTCCGATTTCCAGCCAGGGATAGGGGGCCGACTGGCTGGCGGAGTAGTCGTTGCAAGGCGCGCTCCCCCGCACGACGCCCGTTTCGGGAAAGGAGATGGTTGCCCGTGCCGGGAAAGGGGCGCCGTCCAGTTCCGTCAGCCGGTAGGTGGCCGAAGGATCGGCAAAGGCGGATACGGTCTGGTCCCCGGCGCAGGCCGGCAGGACGAGCGGGAGTGCGCACAACAGTCTGAACATCCGCCCAGGGTGCATCGAAAACGACCGGAAGACAATGGCGCGCTCAGCCCAGCAGGCGGCGCGCGATCACCTGGGCCTGGATTTCCGCCGCCCCTTCGAAGATGTTCAGGATGCGGGCATCGCACAGGATGCGGCTGATCCGGTATTCCAGCGCAAAGCCGTTGCCGCCGTGGATCTGCAGTGCATTGTCGGCCGCGGCCCAGGCCACCCGCGCGCCCAGCAGCTTGGCCATGCCGGCCTCAAGGTCGCAACGCTTGTCGTGATCCTTCTGCCAGGCCGAATGATAGGTCAGTTGACGCGCGATCATGATTTCCACGGCCATCATCGCCAGCTTCCCGTAAACGCGCGGGAAGGCGATCAGCGGCCTGGCGAACTGGCGGCGCTCCTGCGCGTATTGCATGGCGGCTTCCAGTGCCGACTGCGCCACTCCGATGGCGCGCGCGGCGGTCTGGATACGGGCGCTTTCGAAGGTGCGCATGAGTTGCTTGAAGCCCTGGCCTTCGGTTCCGCCCAGCAGGTTTTCCCGCTGCACCGCGAACCCGTCGAAGCGGAGTTCGTATTCCTTCATGCCGCGGTAGCCGAGCACCTCGATTTCGGTGCCGGTAATGCCGGCGTCGGGGAACGGGTCGGCATCGGTTCCGGGGGTCTTTTCGGCAAGAAACATCGACAGGCCGCGGTAATCGTCGCTGTCCGGGTCGGTGCGCGCCAGCAGGGTCATCATGTTGGCGCGCGCGGCGTGGGTGATCCAGGTCTTGCTGCCGGTAATCCGGTAATGGGCGCCCTCCTTCGCCGCGCGGGTGCGCAGCGCACCCAGATCGGACCCGGTATCGGGTTCGGTGAAAACGGCGGTGGGCAGGATCTCGGCGCTGGCGATCCGGGGCAGCCAGAGCGATTTCTGTTCGTCGGTGCCGCCCGTCAGGATCAGTTCGGCCGCGATTTCCGAGCGTGTGCCGAGGCTGCCGACCCCGATGTAGCCGCGCGACAGCTCTTCGCTGACCACCACCATCGAGGCTTTGGACAGGCCGAAACCGCCGTGTTCTTCGGGGATGGTCAGGCCGAAAACGCCCATTTCGGCCAGCTCCCGGATGATCTCCATCGGGATCAGCCGGTCGTTCAGGTGCCAGTCGTGGGCCTGCGGGATCACGCGTTCGTCGGCGTAGCGGCGGAACTGGTCGCGGATCATTTCCAGTTCGTCCTCCAGCCCGGTCGCGCCGAAGGTGGCGTGGCCGGCGTTGCCCTGCATCAGATCGACAAGGCGGCGGCGCGCGGACTGGCTGTTGCCCCTGGCAATCAGGGTCCCGATTTCCGGGCTGGCAAGGGCGGCGGCATCAACGCCGAGATCGGACAACCGCGCGATCTCTCCCTGACTCATCGCGATGCCGCCGGCAATCTGGGCCAGGTATTCGCCGAAGGCGATCTGCAGTATCAGCTGCTCCATCTCGGCGAACTTGTCTTGTTCCTGCAACCGTTCGGCCCAGGCCTGCATCTGCACAAGCGCCTCGCCATAGGTGGCCAGCCAGGAAAGCGCATGCGCCGAGGCCTGGTGCGATTCGATCAGGTCCGGCGCGGCGCGTTCGTTGTGGCACATCACAGCGCGCATGTTCTGTGTGGCGCTGTCGATCAGGGCGCGAACCGGGGCGATGGCAGCGGCAGTCAGATCGGCAATGCCGGGCAAAAGGGCAGATGTGGTTGGCATTTCGGCGGGCGCTCCGCATGGTCGAATCCGGGTCTTCGGTGCTGACAGGGCCTAGTCTTTTTGCAGTTGCAGCGCAACAAAAATACGCA
>JALSRF010000029.1 GCA_026984895.1 Paracoccaceae bacterium | reverse complement strand
TGGACATTGAATGAAAGTAACGCGGCGGAATTGTCTGGTCGAGCGGCCCGGCGGGTTGATACAAGCGAAGAATGGCAATGGCACTGGATCAGCTCGGCCCGGTTTTCCTTTTGCTGACGGCGGCCATCGCCCTGTTGGCAGGTTTCGTGAAAGGTGCGGTCGGTTTCGCCATGCCGATGATCATGATCTCGGCCGTCGGTTCGTATCTGCCGCCCGAACTTGCGCTTGCGGCGCTGATCCTGCCGACCGTTGCGGCAAACCTGTGGCAGGCGTCCCGGGGCGGGGCGCTGGCGGCCTGGAACGCGGTCATCAGTCATCGCCTGATGTTCGTGAGCTTCCTGGCGACAATCGCGGCCAGCGCGCAACTGGTCGGCATCCTGACGGACCGGGTGCTGTTTCTTGTTCTTGGCGTTCCGATCGTGGTCTTCACGCTGCTGCAGATCACCGGATTCCGGCTGACCATCCGTGCCGCGCACCGCAGGCGGGCGCAGGTTATTGCCGGCCTGATCGGCGGTTTTACCGGAGGCCTGTCCGGCGTCTGGGGGCCGCCGATCATCATGCTGCTGACCGCCAGCGATACGGCCAAGGCCGAACAGGTGCGGGTGCAGGGCGTGATCTACAGCGCCGGCTCTGTGGTTCTGCTGCTCTCGCACCTCGGATCGGGTGTGCTGAACCCGCAGACCTTGCCGCTGTCGCTGTGGCTGACGGCGCCGGCCATGCTGGGCATGGCGCTTGGATTCGCCGTGCACGACAGGTTGGATCAGGGGCGGTTTCGCCGGGCAACGCTGATCGTCCTGACGATCTCCGGGCTGAACCTGATCCGGCGCGCCCTGACGGGGTGAAACGGGGCGGCCGCGCCGCTGTGGCGCGGCCCTCCCCCCGGGCGTGCGGCCTGGTGGCGCCGGGTCAGCCGATCGCCACGGCCTTCACTTCGGCATCGATATGCGCGACATACTGGCCGAAGTTTTCGGCGAACATGCTGACCAGTTTCGCGGCCTGAGCGTCATAGGCAGAGCCGTCCACCCATGTGCGGCGCGGGTCCAGCAGCGTATCGTCCACGCCCTCGACCGATACCGGGACGTCAAAGCCGAAGTTTGCGTCCTTTCGGAATTCGGCATCTGCCAGCGATCCGTCCAGTGCGGCGCGCAACAGGGCCCGCGTGGCCTTGATCGGCATCCGCGAGCCGGTGCCATAGGCGCCGCCGGTCCAGCCGGTATTGACCAGCCAGCAGGCAGAGCCGTGCCTGGCGATCTTGTCGCGCAGAAGATTGCCGTAGACCTCGGGGCGGCGCGGCATGAAGGGGGCGCCGAAACAGGTGGAAAAGGTCGGTTCGGGCTCGGTCACGCCGCGCTCGGTGCCGGCGACCTTGGAGGTGAAGCCGGAAAGGAAGTGATACATTGCCTGCGCCGGGGTCAGCCGGGCGATCGGCGGCAGCACCCCGAAGGCGTCGCAGGTCAGCATGATGATGTTCTTCGGATGCCCGGCCAGCGAGGTTTTCGAGGCGTTCGAGATGTAGTTCAGCGGGTAGGCGCACCGCATGTTGGCGGTCAGGCTGTCATCCTCGAAGTCCAGTGCGCGGGTTTCCTCGTCATAGACCATGTTTTCGATGATGGTCGCGAACCTGGTGGTGGTGGCGTAGATTTCCGGTTCGGCCTCGGGCGACAGGTTGATGGTCTTGGCATAGCAGCCGCCTTCGAAATTGAAGATGCCGTTGTCAGACCAGCCGTGTTCGTCATCGCCGATCAGCGTGCGCTCGGGGTCGGCGGACAGCGTGGTCTTGCCGGTGCCCGACAGGCCGAAGAATACCGCCGCGTCGTTCGGGTTGCCGGTGGCATGGTTGGCCGAGCAGTGCATCGCCATGATCCCCTTGCCGGGCAGAATGTAGTTGAGCAGGGTGAAGACCGATTTCTTGATCTCGCCGGCATATTCGGTGTTGCCGATCAGGATCAGCTTCTTGTCGAAGTTCAGCGCGATCACCGTGTCGGTGCGGCAGCCGTGGCGTTCTGGGTCGGCCTTGAAGCTGGGGCAGTTGATGATCGTGAACTCGGCGGTAAAGCTGTCAAGCTCGGCGCGTTCGGGCCGGCGCAGCATGGTGCGGCTGAACAGGCTGTGCCAGGCCAGTTCGGTCACGATGCGCACATCCAGCCGGTTGGCCGGATCGGCGCCGCCGAAAAGATCCTGCACGAACAGGTCGCGCCCCTTGAGGTGGTCAAGCATGTCCGCATGCAGGCGGTCGAAGGCATCCGCATCCATCGGCTGGTTGTTTTCCCACCAGATGTCGTTTTCGACCGACGGGGTGCGCACCACGAACTTGTCCTTCGGCGAGCGCCCGGTGAACCTGCCGGTGGAGACCAGCACCGTGCCGCCGTTGCCAAGCCGGGCCTCGCCCCCCTTGATGGATGCCTCCACCAGGGCCGGTTCCAGCAGGTTGTAGAACACCTGGCCTGTTGTATCGATCCCCTGATCCGAAAGCGTGAAACCCGGATTTACCCGTCCAATGGACATACTTCTTGCTCCTGCGCCGCTCGGGCGTCTCTGGTGTTGCCGGAAAAAGGCAAAACACGGATACGGGGTCGGATGGCCCCGGCATGTCTTGTCTTCGCCCGCCTATAACACGGCGAAAGCTATCGAAAACAGGGACCGTGCCAAGCGTTAGCGCAACCAGCGCGACGTTAGCGCAATCTTTGTGGCAAGATCGGGGCGCAATTGTTTCTCTGGCCCGAAATTAGCCAAATTTTTCCCATATCCACCTTGAATAACCCTGCACGGGCGGGGTGATTCGCACTTAGTTGTTGATTCCTGCAGTTGGAAACGGGATTATGTGCGAAAAATAACGAAAACTGAGCAGAACAAGGAAAATTCTCATGTCTCGGATTGCATTGGTCGATGATGACAGGAATATCCTGACATCCGTTTCGATGACGCTCGAAGCGGAGGGGTTCGAGGTTGAGACCTTCAATGACGGCCAGGCCGCCATGGATGCGTTCAACAAACGGCTGCCGGACATGGCGGTGCTTGACATCAAGATGCCGCGCATGGACGGGATGGACCTGTTGCAGCGCCTTCGCCAGAAGTCGTCGATGCCTGTGATCTTCCTGACCTCGAAAGACGATGAAATCGATGAGGTTCTGGGGCTTCGCATGGGCGCGGACGACTATGTGAAGAAACCGTTCTCGCAGCGCCTGCTGGTCGAACGCATCCGCGCGCTGCTGCGCCGGCAGGAGGCCATCGAAAGCGGCGAAACGCCCGACGGCGAGGAAAACAAGGTCATGGTTCGCGGCAACCTGTCCATGGACCCGCTGCGTCACGCGGTGACCTGGAAGGGCAAGAACGTATCGCTGACCGTCACCGAATTCCTGTTGCTGCAGGCCTTGGCCCAGCGTCCCGGTTTCGTGAAAAGCCGCGACCAGCTGATGGACGTGGCCTATGACGATCAGGTCTATGTCGATGACAGGACCATCGACAGCCACATCAAGCGGCTACGCAAGAAGATGCGTTCGGTGGACGAGGAATTCGGGGCGATCGAAACGCTCTACGGCATCGGCTATCGCTACAACGAGGAATAATGACAGTCGCGTCGAGGATAGACGTGTCGGGTTCGAAAAAGTCGCAGGGGGCGGACGTCGTTCTGGGTGACGACTGGATCGCGCCGCACACTTCTGCCGACTCGGAAGTGCGCGCCAGACGCGCGCGCCGCAGCCTGATCTCGATCAACCGGTCTCCTCTGGCGCGCAAGATCGTCACCTTCAACCTTCTGGCCCTGATCATCCTTGTGGCCGGGGTGCTGTATCTCAACCCGTTTCGCGACAGCCTTGTGGTGCAACGCGAACGTGGCCTTGTGGTCGAGGCGCAGCTGATCGCGAATGTGCTCGGAACGCAGATCGGGGAAACCGCGGGCCACGGGCAGGGCGACAACGGGGCACAGGCCGACGGGGGGGCAGAGGCCGGAGCACAGGCCGACCCGGGCAAGATCATTGCCGACATTGCGCTGCGAAACGGTGTTCAGGTGTATGTCTTTGACGCGGATCACCGTCTTCTGGCCGCAAACAGAAGCACCGCCGGCACGGCGACCGAGGGTGTGATCGGGCTCCCCGATGAACACCGTTCGACCTTCATGACCGGATTCCTGAACGCCGTCTGGAACGGGATCTCGAGCTTGCTGAGCCCGACGGACAAGCCACCGCCCCGTTTCGATCCGCTGAACCAGGCGCGACAGATCATCCCCGACGCGCTGTCCGGCAAGACCCGTGTGGACACGACCGTTGACGAAAACGGCAGCACGGTATTCTCCGTTTCGACACCGATCCTGAAAGACGGCCGCCCGGTTGGCGCCGTCGCCTTGCTGAGTGCGGCCGGGGAACTGGACCGGCTGGTGCGCGCGGAACGTGAGCAGATCCTGCAGATGTTCGTGATTGCCATCCTGGTTTCCGTCGGGCTGAGCCTGGTCTTGGCCTCGACGGTGGCCAACCCGCTTTCCGATCTGGCCGCGGCGGCCGAGGTCGGGCAGCAAAAGAACACCGGCCGGATGAGCCCGGGCCGGGTGCGCATCCCAGACCTGTCCGGCCGACCGGACGAGATCGGGCGGCTTTCGTCGGCGCTGCGCGGCATGGTCACGGCGCTTTACGAACGTATCGACGCCAATGAACAGTTCGCCGCGGACGTGGCGCACGAGATCAAGAACCCGCTTGCCTCGCTTCGTTCGGCTGTGGGCACGCTGCGGGTTGCCAAGCGCGAGGATCAGCGCCGGCAATTGCTTGACGTCATCGAACATGACGTGCGTCGTCTGGACCGGCTGGTGAGCGACATTTCCAATGCCTCGCGCCTGGACAGCGAACTGGTGAAGGAAGAGGAAGAACCCTTCGACCTTCTTAAGATGCTGCGCAACATCACCGATTATCTGGGCAACGAGGCGCGCAGCAAGGGGATCGAGTTCATCACCGACCTGCCGGCCGATCCCATCGAAACCCAGGGGCTTGAGGCGCGGCTGGCGCAGGTGTTCGTGAACCTGATTTCCAATGCCATTTCCTTTTGCGAGGCCGGGGATGCCATTCGAATCTGGGCGCGCAAGCGGGAAAACCGCGTGCTCGTCGTGGTCGAGGATACCGGCCCCGGGAT
>JALSRF010000028.1 GCA_026984895.1 Paracoccaceae bacterium | reverse complement strand
TTCGCCCTGCGGCTTGTTGATGTCGATGGTATAGCCCATGCCGCCGACGCGCACCATGTCGCCGCCCTGCTGGTAGTAGGGATCGGGGTTGAACAGGTTGTCGGCCACGTCCTCCAGGATCAGTTTCAGCGTCTCGCCGGTCATTTCCGTGCGGTAGGCCTGCGGATAACTCATGGCCGTGGCGTTGAAGATGTCCTCGCGCGTGATGTCGCTGTCGGGCAGCACCGAGGCCCCCCAGCGAAAACCCGGCGACAGCGAAATGTCCGCCTCGCGTTCCTCCAGAAGCGCATTGCAGATCAGGTCGTCCCAGGTGCCGTTGAAATTGCCGCGCCGATAAAGCAGCGACGACGTGTGGCCGATGACCTCGTTCATCTCGTCCTCGAACGGCGCGCGTTCGGATGCGATCATCTTCGCCATGTCGGGATCGGGGGCGATCACGTCGGCAAACAGCGGAATCAGCTTGTGGCGCAGCCCCTTCATCTCGCCGTCGCGAATGTCCAGGTCAACCCGGCTGACGAACTTGCCGTGGCTGCCCGAGGCAATCAGGAAGGTCTTGCCCACCTGCACCGGTTCGGGCAGCGCGTCGTGGGTGTGGGCGGTCAGGATCACGTCGATGCCTTCGACACTGGCCGCCATCTTGCGGTCCACGTCAAAGCCGTTATGCGACAGCAGCACCACGCAATCGGCGCCGGCCTCGCGCGCCTCGGCCACCACCTGGGCCATGCGCTCCTGGCGGATGCCGAAGCTCAGCCCGGGAAACATCCAGCCCGGATTGGCGATCGGCATGTAGGGGAAGGCCTGCCCGATCACCGCGATGCGCACGCCGGCGCGCTCGAACATCTTGTAGGGTTCGAAGGCGGGCTCATCCCATTCCTTGTCGAAGATGTTCGCCCCCAGGAACGGAAAAGCCAGTTCGTTTTCGACGATTTCCATGACGCGGTCGATGCCCAGGGTGAACTCCCAGTGGCTGACCATCGCCTGAACCCCGAGCGCGTTCATCAGGTTGACCATGTCCTGGCCCTGGGTTCTGAGCGCCACAAGAGAGCCCTGCCAGGTATCGCCGCCATCCAGCAGGATCGCGTCCGGGCGGTCGGCGCGGATCGCGTTGATCACCGTCGCCGCCCGGTCCAGCCCGCCGATGCGCCCGTATTCGCGCGCCAGGGCCGAAAAGTCGTCCCATGTCAGCGCATAATGCAGGGGCGAGCCGTCCTCGATGCCATACATCCTGCGGAAATCGGCGCCGGTGACATGAGGCGCCAGCCCCTTTTGCGCGCCGACGCCGATGTTGATCTCCGGCTCGCGGAAGTAAAGCGGCCGGGTCTGGGCGTGAATGTCGGTGATATGGGCGATCGACACGTTGCCGAAGGTCTCGAACGCCAGCAGCTGGTCCTGCGTCAGCGCCTGGCGCGCCGCGAGCCGCGACCAGTTGCCGAAACCGGACGCCCCCACCAGGGCCGAGGCCGCCATGGAAACCTGAAGAAAATCGCGTCGTGAAATCATTGCGTTACATCCCGAAGCTGAACCGCCAGATCGGCTGACGGGACGGCACCTCCTCCCGCGCGGGGGAGAAGGTGCCCCTGTCGTTGCACTGCCGCGGCAGCGCTCAGTTGCGCACCGACGGGCTTTCCACCGAAAGACCGGCGCCACGCGAGGCGACATAAAGCTCAAGCGCCTTGAACTCGTCCGAGCCCGGCTTGTAGGGCTTGGCACGCACGTTCTTCATGCAGCCCTTGAAGCGCGCGTGAACCGTGTTCAGCTTGGCGTTTTTCAGACGGTAGGTCGGAAATCCGTTGATCTGCCCCTGGCTCAGCCGGTCGGCGCGGATCATCTTGCCGTAGTTGTCCTCGTGGCAGTTGGCGCAGGCCAGATCGAGCTGCCCCACCCGGGTATAGTAGATTTCCTTGCCACGCTCCCAGAACGGCGCCGCGTCGCCATCGATCTTGACCTGCACGGGCATGCCGCGCGACTGCAGCGAGATCAGCGCCGCCATCGCCGCCATCGGCGCCGAGGTATACCCCCAGGGCTCGGCGCCCATCCGGTTCACCCGTTCGGAATTGATGATGTCTTCCAGGGTCTGCAACTTGCCGTCCACCACGCGCGGCAGCACGGTGCGAAGCCCCTTGAACTCGGCCACGTCGTCGTGACAGCTGGCGCAGGACTTGCCCTCGGAGCCGTCCACCTTGTTCCAGAGGTCGTTTGCCTGGTCGATGAAGACGAAGCTGGGGTTGTCGAAATCGTCCAGCTCCAGCGCCTGGGTTTCTTCCGAACGGAAGACCCAGCCCGAAATCACCTGGTCAAGATTGGGCGTGTAGTCCGGTGCCTTGGCACGGGTGGTCATTTCCTGACCGTCGATCGACAGCCGGTCGCTGCCGGCCAGCAGCGACGTCGCCGAAAGCGCCACCGCCGCCGTTGCCGCGAGAAACATGTTTCCAATTCTCATTCGGCTTTCCTCCCTGTTCTGTTCATTGGTTTAGCCGATTTCATGTCGGTTCAGGACACCGCGATCTTCTTGGCGGTCTCGTAAACGCTTCCGTCATCGTCATACCAGGTGAACTTGAATTCACCGGATTCGGGCACCTTGGCCTTGAACTCGAAGAACGGGTTCGTCGAAATCGCCGGCTCCATCTTGATGTCCACAACGTTCTGGCCGTTGAAATCGCAGGTGAAGCGGTTGATGATCGAGCGCGGGATCTTGTTGCCGTCCTTGTCCTTGCGCTGCCCGGATTCCATCTTGTGGCTGATCAGGGTCTTGATGGTGATCACGTCGCCGGCCGCTGCCGATTTCGGGACCTTAACGCGGGGTTTCACACCTTTTGCCATTGTTCTCTCTCTCCTGCTGATCAGCCGCCGCAGCCGCCGATGGTCACTTTCACGTTCTGCGAAGCCTGCACATAGCTGCCGTCGGCCATGCGCGCGATGGCAAGCACGTCCTGGGTGCCGGCAAGGCGGATACGCGTCGAAGCCGACTGGCCGCCGGCAAGCGGGCCGAAGTTGAACGTGGCCACCGCAGGGGTCGGGTTTCCGGTTGCAACCAGCAGAATCGCGCTTGCCCCCGGGGCGTCCACAGAAACCGGAACCGTGTTGCCGTTCTCGGCGATCTCGGGCGCCTTCAGCGTGACACCGCCCGAGCCGAGCTCGGCCCCGCCGGTGAAGGCGTTCACGAATTCCTCGACCGAGGCCATGGCGCGAAGCGGCAGAAACGAAGCGGCGGTCGCGCCCAAACCAAGGGCCAGGGCATCCCGTCTTGTGAATTTCATGTTGTCCTCTCCTTGAATGATCCTTGCCGCCGCAATCACTTCAGCGTCATCAGGTAGGCGACCACGTCTTCGACCTCCTGGGCGGTGAGAATGGTCTTGCCCTTGAACTTGTCGAGCGGGCGCTTGAACCCGTCGGCGCGGTAGAAGGCCGGCATGATCGTGTCTTCGTAGGTGTTCTTCGAGTTCACCAGAAGACCGCGAAGCTCGGCCTCGCTGTAACGCCCGGCCACGCCGTCAAGGGTGGGCCCGATTTCGCCGTGAAAAAGCTGGTCGTGCATGTCGGCATTGGCATGACAGGCCAGGCAGTTGCCCTTCTTGCGGTTCATGAAGACCTTGCGCCCGTTCGCCGGGTCCCCCGGAACGCCGGTCAGAGACCGGGACACCGCCCCGTTGTCAAACACGACATCGCCTGGCGATGTCTCGGCGGCCTGGGCTGCCGTCGCCAGCACCGCGGCCGCAAGCAATACGCTTGTGCGCTTCATAGTTCCTCCCATGTGTTGACCGTGTTCCGATCTTCTTGACTTCTTCTTGTCGGCGCGAAACGCCTTGTGGTTTCCGGCCGGACAGATCTGCATCAAGTCTGTATCGTATCGGCTGCATGGAGCGCGCGCCCCATCCATGTTTGATCTGTTCGCCCGGAGGGACCATAACGCAAGATAATTGCGTCTGGCAACAACAAATTCAGATAGGAGAATTCTCCAATCTGTCCGCCCGTCCGCGGCGCCCGCAGGCGCGCGGTGCCCCCAGGCGCGCGCACCGGGTCAGTTCACGCCCTCTTCTTTCAGCCGGCGGGCGTGGTATTTCTGAAACGGCTCGTCGCCCTCGTAGCCGTGCTGAACCACCCATTCCATCATGTGGCGCGTGGTGTATTTGCCAAAGGCGCCGGGCACGATGGAGACCGCCGCCTGCGCGGCGGATTGCCCCTCGGGCACCTGTTCGGGGAAATACATGATCGTCGGCGTGAACAGCAGCCCCCATTTGCGCGCGGCCGCCTTTTCGCTCAGCACCTCGCCGTCGAAATCGGTCACCTCGACATCGCCGAACATGTTCAACTGGATGAAATAGAAGTGATCGTGGATGTAGGAATGCACGCTTTCTTCGGGGAACACGTCCCGGTGCATCTTGTTGCAATAGACGCAGCCGCGCTGCTCGACGATGATGGCGAAACGCTTGCCTTCGGCATTGGCGGCGGCCAGGTCCTCGCGCAGGTCCTTGAAGGTGTCCGAATGGATCCAGTCGGTCTTGTGCAACCCGTCGTCGCCCATTTCCGCCGGCCCGTGCGCCATCGCCGGCGCGGCCGCCGCGCCAAGCGCGAGACCAAGGCCAAGGGCAACGATTCTCACAATGCGCATGTCTTCCCCCTGTTCTTCCCGTTTTTCCCGTTGTTCCCCGTATCGGCCCCGTGGCGGCCCCGTATCGGCCCGTATCGGCCCTGTGTTTTCCCGTATCCGGGAGCCGCCGGGGGCAGTCTACCCGAAATTGGTGAAGACCGGAAAGGTTTCCAGCATCCAGTTGCCGATGGCGTTCATCGAGCCGGTCGCGATCAGGACGCCGAACACGATCAGCAGCACGCCCATGACCTTTTCCACAATGCCCAGAAAGCGGCGGAAACGGGCCATGAAGCGCATGAACGGACCGATGAACAGCGCCGCAAGCACAAAGGGCATGGTCATGCCGAAGCCGTAGACGAACAGCAGCCACATGCCCTGCCCCGCGGTCTGCTGGCCCGCGGCGGTGAACAGGATCGCCGCCAGAACCGGACCGACGCAGGGCGTCCAGCCGAAGGCAAAGGCAAGACCGATCACATAGGCGCCGACCAGGCTCAGCCGGTTCGCCCCGCCCGCATCGGCCCGAAACTGGCGGTACAGCAGCCCGATGCGCAGGACGCCCAGAAAATGCAGCCCCATCGCCACGATCACCCCGGCGGCAAGCCAGCGCAGCACCCCCAGCCACTGGTTGACCAGCTGGCCCAGCGCCGTGGCCCCGGCCCCCAGCGCCATGAATATGGTGATCACCCCGGCGGCGAACAGCAGCGCCGAGATCACCGCGCGCACCCGCACCGCCCCGCTCAGCGCGGCATCGGCATTGATGTGGTTCATCGACACCCCGGCCAGGTAGCTGAGGTAGAACGGCACGATCGGCAGCACGCAGGGCGACAGGAACGACAAGAGCCCGGCGACAAGCGCCCCCAGAGAGGTAACGTCGAACATGGCCGGTCTTCCTTGATCTATTCACATATTCGATTTACGTTGACTGTAACTA
>JALSRF010000027.1 GCA_026984895.1 Paracoccaceae bacterium | reverse complement strand
CCAAGAAGCTCTCCGCTATAGCCCACGCGCCTTGCGCGGTCGATCGGCGACGAGCCGTCGGAGCCGAAATGCCAGGGGCGATTCTGAATGGACATGTCGCGGGAATGGGTGGCCGCGGCGGCGTTGAGTTCGGCATTGAGCTGCAGCGGCACAAGATTGGCCGCCTTGCGCAGCGCGTTGACGGAATCCAGAACGCGAAACTCTATGGCGGCCTTGTCGGCCGGATGGATGCGATAAACCCGCGGCAGCGGTTTGCCATCCGGCCCAAGGGTTGTGGTTGGCGCCTCGCATGCGCTAAGTGTCAGAAGTCCAACCAGAAGAAATGCAAACGTACGAAACATGGCCCACCGCCTGATTTGTGTCCGCTCAAGCACTAACGTCGATATGCAGAAGGTTCAAACCCAACAAAACGTGAACGGGTGGACCCGGCGCAATCGGTGGCGTGAAGCGGCCGGTTCGGTGCGGCACCTGACCGGAGAAAGCAGATGAGCAGGAAACCCGGAACCACATTTGACCGCAGATCGTTCATGGTCGGCGTGGCCGCCAGCAGCCTTGCCGCGCCGGCCCTTGCGCAATCGAAAAACACCACGGAAATGGAGGCGGAGATTTCGCGAAGTGTAAGGCGGAACATATCGAGCTTCCGCACGCTTCACTGGCAGCCCTATTTTTCCAACCTTCGCAAGGGGGCCATCCTGGTGGATATCACGTCGCGGGCGCTGCATTTCTGGTCTGAAGACGAGTCCATCTACAAGCTGTATCCGACCAGCGTGCCGCTGAGCGAGGATCTGACGCGGCGCGGGCGCACCCGGGTCATCCGCAAGGTCAAGGGCCCGTCGTGGCGGCCGACTCCGGCAATGCGCAAGCGGAACCCGGAATGGCCGGACTATGTGCCGCCGGGGCCGGACAACCCGCTGGGCACGCATGCACTGTATCTTTCGTGGAAATACTACAGGATTCACGGCACCCATGACACGCGCAAGATCGGCCGGCGCTCTTCGAACGGATGCATCGGGCTATACAATGAGCACATAGCCGAACTGTTCGGGCTGACCTATGTGGGCACGCAGGTGTTGCTAATTTGACGACAATTGTCGCCGACTCTGGCGACTCATCCAATATTTTGCTGGATTCCGGCTGTGTTAACTGCCTATAGGGCAATACACGAACCATTATTGGCCATGGCGACGCAGGCGTTGCCGTTGGCAAAACTGGAGGAAAACATGAAGAAACTCGTACTCGCCGCCGCTTTTGCAGCCGCCGCCACCACCGCCGCCAATGCCGGCGGCATGGCCGCTCCGGTCATGGAAGCGCCGGTTGTCGTCCAGGAAACCTCGGCGTCGTCGGCAGGCGGCTTCATCGTGCCGCTGATCCTGCTGGCGCTGGTCGCTGCCGCGGTTGCCCGCTGAGCGCGCACCGATCGTTTCGGAACAATTCGGGAAAGGGCGGCGAGAACTTGCCGCCCTTTTCATTTGCGGCGAATTTTCTTGGCATTTGTGCGCCGAAGGTCTCAATATGGGGTTCGCAGTCTGGACGTGTGACTTCATGCGTCGTAGAATTTGAACGTATTTGCCGGGACGACCGGCCATTCTGGAGGAAAACATGAAGAAACTCGTACTCGCCGCCGCTTTTGCAGCCGCCGCCACCACCGCCGCCAATGCCGGCAGCATGGCCGCTCCGGTCATGGAAGCGCCGGTTGTCGTCCAGGAAACCTCGGCTTCGTCGGCGGGTGGCTTCATCGTGCCGCTGATCCTGCTGGCGCTGGTCGCTGCCGCGGTTGCCCGCTGAGCGCGCACCGGCCGTTTCGGAACAGTTCCAGAGAGGGCGGCAACAACCTGCCGCCCTTTTTTGCGGCTCTTGCGGCCGTCCTCAGGCCCAGCCCGCCAGGTTGGCGGATATCAGATCGGCCAGCACCGCGATATGGGCATCGTCGTCGTTCAGGCAGGGAATGTAGGTAAATTCCTCGCCGCCCGCCGCGATGAAGCTGTCCCGGATTTCCTCGTTGATCTCTTCCAGCGTCTCGATGCAGTCAGAGGCGAAGGCAGGTGCGACGACGGCAATTCTCTTGCGGCCGCTCTTGGCCAGACGCGCCACCTCTTCCACCGTGTAGGGTTGCAGCCATTCTTCCGGCCCGAAGCGCGATTGAAAGGTCAGCACGATCCTGTCGTCATCCCAGCTCAGCCGTTGCTGCAGCAGGCGCACGGTTTCGCGGCAATGGTCATGGTAGGGGTCGCCCTGGTCGCGGTATCGCACCGGTATGCCGTGGCAGGACACGACAAGAACGTCGGGCCTGTGCGCGGCCTGCTCGACGGCGCGGCTGACCGAGCCCGCCAGGGCCTCGATATAGCCGGGGTCGTTGAAATAGGGAGCAACCGTGCGCGCCGCCGGCTGCCATTTCTGCTCCATGAGCACGCGAAAGAACTGGTCGTTGGCGGTGGCGGTGGTGGCCCCGGAATATTGCGGATAAAGCGGGAAGAACAGGATTTTCCGGCATCCCCGCTGCACCAGGGCCTGTAGCCGCGATCGGGTGGAGGGGTTGCCGTAGCGCATGCAGTAGTCCACCACCACCTTGCCGGCGTAGCGTCGGTGCATCTCTTCGGCCAGCTTCGAGGCCTGTGACCTGGTTATGGTCAGAAGCGGGCTTTCGTCGGCATCGTGGTTCCAGATCGATCGATAGGCGGCGCCGGACTTGAAGGGCCGGCGGGTCAGGATGATCAGTTGCAGGATCGGCTGCCATTTCCATGCCGGGTAATCGATGACCCGCCGGTCCGACAGGAATTCGTTCAGATACCGCCGCATGGACCAGTAGTCGGTTGCGTCGGGCGTTCCGAGATTGGCGATCAGCACGCCGATCCTGTCATTGTCGGGGGGCGCGGCGCTCGCAGCTGCGTTCTGGTCGCTCAAGGTCATTTCATATCCTGTCCGGTCATGCTGCCTTCGGGCAATAACGTGTTTTTCGCTCAACTCAAGGGCGGCGAGGCCGCGCCGGATCGTCCAGGGGCTGCTCGCTTGTGCCAAGCGCATCGGCAAGCCGCGCCGTGGCCGAGCCCGGACGCAGCGGACGGGGCTGCCCGGGGGCCGGGGCCCAGCCGGTGAGCACCATCAACTCGAAGGTCGCCAGAAGCGCGTCGCCATCCGCGAAATGGGCGCGATAGATGCGCGCCGCCTCTGCCAGCACCGCAGGGGCAAGCGGGGTCCGGCTGCGCTGGGCCATGGCGTTGGTTTCGCCCATGTCGCGAAGATCGTGCAGGAGCGCTTCGAGCGAGCGGTAGCGCACACTCAGCGTGAAACTGTCCGATACCGGCAGGGCGAATCCGGCCCGCTGCAGCAGGTGGCCCAGGTCGCGGATGTCGGCCATCGGAAGAACCCGCGGAGAAAGCCCGCCGCAAAGCGCGACTTCGGCCTCGGCCAGCGCGGTGCGCAGCTGGTGCAGGGTCTGCCCGCCCGGCAGCAGGCCCAGAAACAGACCGTCGGGGCGCAGCGCCAGGCGGGCCTGAACCATCTGCCCGACAGGATCGTTCGACCAGTGCAGCGCCATCGCGTGAATCACCAGGTCATGCGCGCCGCGTTCAAGCGGCAGGGTTTCGGTGTCGGCGACCACGCGCGCCCCGGGGAAGGCCGATGCCCAGATCCCGGGAAACGATGTCACGATGACCGGCGCGGTAAACCGCCTGTTAACCAGTTTCAGCCTTTCCTTCATCTCGTCGATGGCGTGACGGTGCAGGAACATCGCCGCACCCTGGCCGGCGCGCGCGCGGTTGCGTTTCAGGGCGATGCGGTCGGTCAGGTCTTCTGGCGCGCTCATGTCGTGTCCCGGCGGGTTATCGACGCAAGGTAATATGTGGTTCGGCAGATGCAAAGAGCCCTGCGAATGATCTTTCCGGCGCATTGCGTCGCCTGCGGAGCGCCGGTGGAGGAAACCGGCGCGCTTTGTGCCGCGTGCTGGCGCGACACGCCGTTCATTCACGGGCTGGTCTGCGACCGTTGCGGCGTGCCGCTCCCGGGCGGGGCCGAGGACGAGCACGCGCTGTGCGACGACTGTCTGCGTATCGAGCGTCCCTGGCACCGGGGGCGCGCGGCATTGCTTTACCGTGGCCGGGCCCGCCGGATGGTCCTGGCGCTCAAGCATGGCGACCGCACCGAACTGGCCGGACCGGCCGCGGGATGGATGGCGGCGGCGGCCCGCAGCATCGTGCAACCGGACATGCTGGTGGTGCCGGTGCCTGTGCATTGGACGCGGCTGGTGATGCGCCGCTACAATCAGGCGGCGCTGCTTGCGCGCGAACTTGCGCGAACCGCGGGGTTGCAATACCGGCCCGACGCCCTGATACGGCGGCGGGCCACGCCTTCGCTGGACGGCGCCGGGCGCGCGGCGCGTTTCGCAACCCTGTCGGGGGCGATTTCACCGCATCCGCGAAACGGGGCCGAACTGAAGGGCCGGGGGGTGCTGATCGTGGATGACGTGATGACCTCGGGCGCCACGCTGGCGGCCGCCGCCACGGCCTGTCGGCAGGCGCAGGCAGCCCGGATCTGCACCGTGACACTGGCGCGCGTTGCCAAGGATGCCTAAATCCCTATAGTTCGGCAAAATTCAGGACCGAGGCCATGACCAAGATCGAAATCTACACCACTCCCCTGTGCGGCTTTTGCCATGCCGCGAAGCGATTGTTGAACAAGAAAGGCGCGGCCTTCACGGAATACGATGTTTCGCGTGACCCGGAAAAGCGCCAGGAAATGATGCGCCGGGCCAATGGCGGCTACACGGTGCCGCAGATCTTCATCGCCGGCAATCACATCGGCGGTTGCGACGACCTGTTCGAGCTTGAACATGAAGGCAGGCTTGACGCGCTGCTGGCGGCGTAGGTGCTGCGCGTCGGGCTCATTCAACTGAACGCATCGGACAACCCGTCCGCCAACCTGCCTGTGACCGAGGATCTGGTGCGCCAGGCGGCAGCGGACGGCGCGCGCCTCGTGCTTACGCCGGAAATGACCAACTGCATTTCCCAAAGCCGGGCCTGGCAGCAGGACGTGCTGTGCCGCGAGGCGGAGGATCCGACGCTGGCGCGGCTGCGAGAGGTCGCCGACGCGCTTGGCATCTGGCTGCTCATCGGTTCGCTTGGCATCAGGATCGACGCGGCAGACGGGCGGTTTGCGAACCGGTCCTACATGATTGGCCCCGACGGGGACATCGTCGCGCGCTATGACAAGATTCACATGTTCGACGTGCAGGTTTCGCCGACCGAAACCTTTCGCGAATCCGAAGCCTTCCGCCCCGGCGACAGGGCGGTGCTGGCGCAGACCGATTTCGCCGCCGTGGGCATGACCATCTGCTACGATCTGCGTTTTGGCGCGCTGTATCGCGCACTGGCCAGCGCCGGCGCCGGCATCCTGACGGTTCCCGCCGCCTTTTCGCCGGTGACCGGGGCGGCACATTGGGAAGTGCTTTTGCGCGCGCGGGCGATCGAGACCGGATGTTTCGTGCTGGCCCCGGCACAGACCGGCAACCACCCGGTGGGACGGGGCA
>JALSRF010000026.1 GCA_026984895.1 Paracoccaceae bacterium | reverse complement strand
AAGAAGACCGGCCAGGATGTAATGGGCCAGATACAGCACCAGCCCCATGCCCAGAGAGGCGGCGGCGATACGCGCCGCACGCAGACGAAACCGGCTGTCGAAACGTGCGGTTTCACCCATGCTCCGGGCGCCGCGATACAGCAGCCAGACCATCGCCCAGCCGGCGGTGCTGGTGGCCAGCGCGGCGGCGAGGTAGCCGATCGCGGGCGCAAGGCCGACGGCAAGCGCGGCATTGATCAGCATGGCGACCAGGGCGTAGCGAAACGGGCTGCGGGTGTTTTCGCGCGCAAAGAACAGCGGCTGCAGAACCTTCTGCATCACGAAGGCCGGCAGGCCCAGCCCGTAGATGGCGACAACCAGCGCGGTGGCCTGGGCATCCTGGGCGCTGAAACGGCCGCGCTGGAACAGGACCGAGACCAGCGGCTCGGGGATCACGATCAGCGCGACCGCCGCCGGCAGGGTCAGCAGCAGCGCAAACTCGCCAGCCCGGCCCAGGGCATCGCGTCCGCCGGCATCATCGCCGGCGGCCAGGCGGCGGGACAGTTCGGGCAGCAACACCACCCCGATGGCAATCGCCACCACCCCGAGCGGCAGCTGATACAGCCGGTCGGCCAGGTTCAGATACTGGATCGACCCCTCGTAGAAGCTGGCCACCTGACGCCCCACCAGCAGGTTCACCTGAACCACCCCGCCGGCCAGCGCCGCCGGCGCCGCGATTGCGGCCAGGCGCTTCAGTTCCGGCGTCATTCGCGGGCGGCGCGGAACCAGCCGGTAGCCGGCGCGCGCGGCGGCGACCCAGACCAGCGCCAGTTGCGCAACCCCGCCCACCGGCACCGCCCAGACCAGCGTCTGCCCGACGTCCAGCCCGGCCGTCCGCGCCCAGATCATCGCCCCTGACAGGATCACGTTCAGCAGCACCGGCGCGGCGGCGGCGGCGGCGAACCGGCCGAGCGAATTCAGCACCCCCGACAGAAGCGCGGCAAGCGAGATGAACAGGATGTAGGGAAAGGCGATGCGCCCGAAGCCGACGGCAAGCCCGAAGCGTTCGTCGCCGGCAAAACCCGAGGCCATGGCCAGCACCAGCCAGGGCATGGCGAATTGCGCAAGGACGCTGAGCCCGATCAGGATCGTGGCCAGCCCCGACATGGCGTCACGCGCGAAATCCAGAGCGCCCTCGCCGGTTTCGGCCTTTTTCGAGAACATCGGCACGAAGGCCATGTTGAAGGCGCCCTCGGCAAAGAAGCGGCGAAACATGTTGGGCAGCGAGAAGGCCACCACAAAGGCCTCGGCCACCGGCCCGGCGCCAAGATAGGCGGCGATCAGGATATCGCGCACGAAACCGAGCACCCGGCTGGCCATGGTCCAGCCGCCCACCGTCACGAAGCCGCGCAGGAGCCGCCGCCCCGCCATCAGGACCGCGCCCTCTGCGCGCCCGCGTCGATGGCCTCGACGAGCTTCCGGCGGAGCGTCTCGCGGCGCGCTTCGGCGTGGAATTTCAGCCCGAACATGTCCTTGACATAGAAGGTGTCCACCACCTGTTCGCCATAGGTCGCGATCACCGCCGAGGCGATATAGACGTTGTTTGCCGCCAGCGTGCGCGCCAGGTCGAACAACAGGCCGGGGCGGTCGCGGGTGTCCACCTCGATGATGGTGTAGATTTCCGATCCCTCGTTGTCGAAGGTGATCCGGGTCGGCACCCGGAAGGCGCTTTCGCGCTTGCGGATGCGGTCGCGGCTTTTCAGGGCCTCGCGCGCGATCACCTCGCCTTTCAGCGTCTTTTCGATCATCGCGCGCAGGCGCGGCAGGCGCGATCCGGCATAGGGCCGGCCCTCGGCGTCCTGCACCCAGAAAACGGCGGTGGCATAGCCATCCTTCGAGGTATAGCTGCGCGCATCGACCACATTCGCCCCGACCAGGGCCAGCGCGCCGGCGAGCCGCGAGAATATCCCCGGGTGGTCGGCCAGCGCAAACGCGGCGCGGGTGGCATCGCGGTCCACGTCCTGAAAAAGCTCCATGCGGATCTCGTCTTCGCCGATCCCGCGCAAAAGCCTGGCAAAGGTGACATGGGCCGAAGTCGGCAGCCCCTGCCAGTAGGGGGCATAGTGGCGCCCGGTTTCGCGGCGCAGCGCCGTCTTGTCCCAGTCGGGCAAGGCCGCGCGCAGGGCCTTTTTCGCCGCCTCGGCCCCCTTTTTCTTGTTGATTTCCTCCAGCCCGCCTTCCAGGGCATCCATGGTTTGCCGGTAGAGGTTGCGCAGCAGCACCGCCTTCCAGTTGTTCCAGGTGGTCGGCCCGACGCCGCGGATGTCGCAGACGGTCAGCACGGTCAGCAGGTCCAGCCGTTCGCGCGTCTGCACCGCCTTGGCGAAATCGCGCACGGTGCGCGGGTCCGAAATGTCGCGTTTCTGGGCCACGTCGCTCATCAGCAGGTGGTGGCGCACCAGCCAGGCGACATTTGCGGCCTCTGCCGGCTTCAGCCCCAGGCGCGCCGCCACCTTGCGCGCGATCTTTTCGCCCAGGACAGAGTGGTCTTCCTCGCGCCCCTTGCCCAGGTCGTGGCACAGCAGCGCCACATACAGCACCTTGCGGTTGACCCCCTCCTTCAGGATGCCGCTGGCGATCGGCAGTTCCTCGACCAGTTCGCCGCGCTCGATCTGGGCCAGCGTGGAAATGCACTGGATGGTGTGCTCGTCCACCGTGTAGCTGTGATACATGTTGAACTGCATCATCGCCACGACCGGCTCGAACTCGGGGATGAAGGCGGCCAGAACGCCCAGTTCGTTCATCCGGCGCAGCGCGCGCTCCGGGTTGCCGTGTTTCAGCAGCAGCCCGAGAAAGACCCGGGCGGCGCGCGGATCGTTGCGCAGATCGTCGTCGATCAGCGCGAGGTTGGCCGCGATCAGGCGCATCGCGTCCGGGTGCAGCAGATAGCCCGTGCGCAGCGCCTCGTCGAAGATGCACAGGATGTTCAGCCGGTCCTTCAGGAACCGCCTTTCGCTGGTGACGGTCAGCCGGTTCTGCACCACCTTGCAGCCTTCGCGAAGCTTCTTGCGGCGGCGAAACAGGCCGACAAGGCGTGGCGCGGTCTTGATATGGTTGGCTTCCAGCGCGGTCAGGAAGATGCGGGTCAGCTCGCCCACGCGGGTGGCATGGCGAAAGTAGTCCTGCATGAAATGCTCTACCGCGCGCCGGCCGCCCCTGTCGGCATAGCCCATGGCGGCGGCGACCTCGACCTGCAGGTCGAAGGTCAGCTGATCCATCGCGCGCCCGGTGATCAGGTGCAGATGGGTGCGCACCGCCATCAGGAAGTCTTCCGCCGCCAGCAGGCTGTCGTATTCCTCGCGGCTGAACAGTTTCAGCCGCACGAGTTCGTCGGTCTCGCGCACGCCGTGGACGTATTTGGCGATCCAGAACAGCGACTGCAGGTCGCGCAGCCCGCCCTTGCCTTCCTTCACGTTCGGCTCGACCATGTAGCGCTGGCCGCCCTGTTTGCGGTGGCGCTCGGAGCGCTCGGCCAGCTTGGCCTCGATGAATTCGGCCGCGGTGCCGCGGAACAGGTTTTTCTGCAGCGAGGTCGCCAGTTCCTCGGCCAGGGCGGCGTCGCCGGCAAGAAAGCGGTTCTCCAGCAGGGCCGTGCGGATGGTGAAATCCGAGCGCCCGAGGCGCAGGCAGTCATTGACCGTCCGGCTGGCGTGGCCGACCTTGAGGTGCAGGTCCCACAGGATATAGAGCATGCTCTCGATGACGCTTTCGGCCCAGGCGGTCATCTTGTAGGGGGTCAGGAACAGCAGATCGACATCGGAAAACGGCGCCATTTCCGCGCGCCCGTAGCCGCCGACGGCCAGCAGCGCCAGGCGTTCGCTCTTGGTCGGGTTGGCCAGCGGGTGCAGATGGCCGACAGCCACCTCGAGCACGTTTTTCACCAGGCAGTCGGTGAGGTAGGCATAGGCGCGCTGTACCGGGTGCGCCGTGACGGGAGAGGCGCGAAACGCGGCGGCGATGACGGCGCGTGCGCGTTCGTTTGCCTCGGACAGGACGGCCACGGTTGCGGCCCGGATCGCCTTCTGGTCGCCGGCATCGGCAAGCCGGGACGCGATCTCCGATCTGACGGCGGCCGGATCGAAGATCGTCTGCGGCGGACAGATCAGCCCGCCGGGCCCGGCGGGGGCGTATCCATGCGCGGCGCGTTCCGTTGCCCGGTCAGAGCCCGGCGGCGCCAAAGCTTCGTGGTGCTGGGTCAACGATTACCACCTGATTGTCCTGGATCGTGGCAACCGCCAGACCGCGTTCGTTGGTGCCATCGGGCAACAGCCGGAACACGCCGTTGACCCCGACAAAGCCCGCAGGCTGGGTCAGCGCGTCGCGGGTCAGCGCGTCGCTCTTGCCCTGGGCGGCAAGCGCGCCGATTGCGGCGATCCCGTCATAGGCAAGCCCGGCGATCGGATGCGGGTTCGAACCGTAGGTCGCGTTGTAGCGCGACTTGAAGCTTTCGCTCATCCCCGGGTCCGGCAGGGCGAACCAGCCATGCTGCAGCCCCGGCAACGACAGCGCCGAGGCCGGGATGTCCCAGCGTTGCAGGCCGATGTACTGAACGCTGTCCACGTCCACGCCGTTTTCCGGCAGAAGCTGCGCCAGGAAAGGCAGGGCCCCGGATGTTCCCGAGGTCAGGAAGATCGCCTCGGCGCCCCTGGACTTGATGTCCTGGGAAATCGGGCGGACCGCATCGATGACGCCCTGTTGCGACAGTTCGAACGGCTCGACCCCGATCAGGGTTGCGCCGTTTGCGGCGATGGCCCGCGCGATGGCGTCGCGCCCGGCCTGTTCCGCGGCATCCTCTGCGTGGATGATCATGATCTGATCCTTCCCCTGCGCGACGGCATGGGCGACGAGCCGGTTGGCGGTGTTCTGGAAGGTCGTGCCGAGAATGAACACGTTGCCGCCGGCCACGGCCGGATTGTTCGAGAACGCCAGCACGTTGATGTTGCGCGAGGCAACCGCGTTGCCGGCGGCGACCGCGGACTGGGCGAAAACCGGGCCAAGGATGATCTTGGCGCCGTCATCCGCCGCCTGGCGCGCGGCACTGGCCGCCATGTCTGCCTGCCCGGCGGTGTTGTAGACACGCAGGTCGATGTTGACGCCGTCCAGATCGGCAATGGCGAGCCTGGCGGCATTGGTCAGGCTCTGGGCGATGATCTCGTCGCCGCTGTTCTGCGAACCGCCGGGGACGAGCAGGGCAACCGGGATCGGCTTGCCGGGGGTGATCGAAGGCCCTCCCCCGAAGCCGCCCGGCGCGCAGGAGGACAGCAACACTGCAAGGAAAAGCAGGCTGAAGGCGATCAACAGCTTGCGGGTGGCGGCGAAAACGAAAAACATGGGATACCGATCCTCATCTGTGCAGAGGGAACAAAGACACGGGCGGACATTATGCAATTGGCCAGGTATAGTAAACGGCGCATTCGGGCGCGGGGTCGATGAGCGCCGGAATCGGCCGAGTGGCGCGGCTCGATCCGGGGCTCTATCTGGTGGC
>JALSRF010000025.1 GCA_026984895.1 Paracoccaceae bacterium | reverse complement strand
CGTCATGCGCCACCGCGACCGAGCGCAGCCCCTCGCGGATGGTGCCGGCGTTTTCGAACAGGCGGATCGTCACCCACATGATCCAGCCGCTCATCGCCGAAAGCCGCAGCGTCAGTGCGGTCACGGCTGCGACCTCGCCGATGCTGGCCTCCCCGCGCGTCCACAGGGCAATCGCCACACCGTTCACCGCCACGAACAGAAAGCCGTTGATCAGGTTCAGCCCCAGCAAAAGCTCGGTCATCAGCCGCAGGAACCGCTGCCAGCGCAACCGCAACCGCCGCATGGCCGACAGTACATAGCGCTCCTCGTCCGCGCCCGAGGCAAACAGCTTGACCGTTTCGATATTGGCATAGGCATCGACCACCCGCCCGGTCACCATCGAGCGCGCGTCCGAGTGCTTTTCCGAGGCCACCGCCACCCGGCTGGCGATCCACCAGTTGTAGGCACCATAAGCCAGCAGCCAGATCACCAGCGGCAGGGCCACACGCCAGTCTATGCCGCTGACCACGATCAGCGCCCCCAGCGCATAGGTGCCGGCGTAAAATATCCCATCGAACATCATGTAGACGTTGTCTTCCACCGCCGGACCCATCTGCATCACCCGGTTGGAAAGCCGCCCGGCAAAGTCGTTCTGGAAATAGTTCATCGACTGGCCCAGCATGTGCCTGTGCGCCCGCCAGCGCACCCGTTCCTGCATGTTGCCAACCAGTGTCTGTTCCAGCAGAAGCGAGTTGATCGTGATCAGCGCCGGCCGCAGGAACAGCACCAGCAGGGCCACGACTACCATCTCGACACCATGCGCGCTCCAGAAACTTGCCGCGTCGGTTTCGCTCAGCATGTCCACCAGCCGGCCGGCGTAAAACACCATGCCGGCCTCGAACAGGGCCACGAACAGCCCGGTCAAGAACATCACCGGTATCCAGCGCTTGAAGGGGCGCACCTGTTCCTTGAAATAGTCCCACAAACCTGCGGGCGGGGTTCCTTCGTCGTGAACTGAAAATGGGTCCACGAGATTCTCAAACAGCTTATACATGCCGTTCACCTGTCAATATGACGATGTAAGTAGAAAAGGGTTCAGATCGGGGGGCGGGTCAGAGGCTCGTCATGACACCGGCGCGTGCGCTGAGCACTTGGTTCCCCGGCACAAGACGGACTCCGCCCCTGGGCGCATCCGGAATGGGGCCGCACATGCGCGCCTTTTCCAGATGGGTCTTGTGATCGTAAACCATGGCAATCTGCCTTGTGTGAATTCGCCCAGCATAGGGAGAAATCTGCGCTTGGCAAACCGTTTTTGCGCCTATTGCGCAGCAGGCCGCAAAAGCTCGTCCCGGGTCAACCTGAAACCGGAGTCGATCCAGCGCTGTTCGCACTGTCTGAGCGCGCGGCCCAGTGCCGGCCCCTGAAAGCGCCCCGCCAGATCGGCGGCACGCAGCGGAAAGGTCTGCGCGGCGGCAGCGTCTGCGCGCGCCGCCAGGTCCGCGGGCAGGGGCGTTTCCAGAAGCGCGGCGCGCAACAGCGCAACGTCAATGGCGGTGACCGCGCCGTGGCGATAGGCGATTTCCTCGGGCGTCACCGCGGCGGCGACAAGCTCGTGCAGCAGGCGCAGGCGGCGGGCCTCGGCGCGGCTCAGACGCAGCAGGTCGGCAACGTCTTCCCCGCCCAGCGCCGCCAGACGGCGGAGCGCATCGGGCGGCGCGCCGTCTTCCAGGTGGATAAGTGGGGCAAGCGCGCGCGTATCGGCGCCGGGCAGAAACCGCGCCAGCGCACCGGTCTGCTGCATGGCGGCGACGGCAGGCGCCGGGTCGGCGGCAGCCAGCAGCTTTTTCATCTCCGCCCCGACGCGTTCGCGCGACAGGCGTTCCAGCCCGTCGAGGTTGGCGGCGATGGCGGCCAGCGCTTCCGGGTCCACCCCCTGCGCCGGGTCGCCATACCAGGCGTGAAAGCGGAAAAAACGCAGCGTGCGCAGATAGTCTTCGCGAATGCGTTCACCGGGATCGTCGATGAACCGGACCCGGCGGTTGCGCAGGTCGGGCAGGCCGCCGACCGGGTCGTGGACCGTTCCCGCCGGGTCGGCATAAAGCGCGTTCATGGTAAAGTCGCGCCGGCGGGCGTCGGCCTCCATGGTATCGGCGAAGACCACGGCAGCGCGCCGGCCATCTGTCGCGATATCCTTGCGGAAGGTCGTGATTTCAAAGGGTTGTCCATTGACGACAACGGTGACCGTGCCGTGGTCGATCCCGGTGGGAATGGCGCGCACGGCGGCGGCGGCGGCGATGTCCAGCACCCGGTCGGGGCGGGCGCTGGTTGCAATGTCCACATCTGAAACCGGCGCCCCCAGCAGGGTGTTGCGCACGCAGCCGCCAACCGCAAAGGCAGCGTGGCCGGCATCGTTCAGCATGGAAAAGACGCGGCTTGTGGCCGGGCTGGTCAGCCAGTCGGCACTAATCCTGGTCATGGCGCCAGCCGTTCGGCAAGGCCGCGCAGGATGCGCGCGGTCGCGCCCCAGATATAGTAGGGGCCGTAGGGAACGGTGAAATAACAGCGCCGCCGGCCGCGCCAGAACCGATACTGCACCTGGAAATTCGCCGGCTCGGCCACATGGGAAAACGGCACCGAAAAGACCTCGGCCACCTCGCCGGGCTCCGGGCGCATGCCGAACGGCCGGCGCACGCGCGCAACCACCGGGGTCACGCCAAAACCGGTGACGGTTTCATGGGGGGGGAGCGTGCCGAACACCTCGACATTGCCGCGGTGCAGGCCGATTTCTTCATCCGCCTCGCGCAGGGCCGCGCGCACCGCGCCGCCGTCGCCGCGCTCCACCTTGCCGCCGGGAAAGGCGATCTGGCCGGGGTGATGTTTCAGCGCCGAGGAGCGTTTGGTCAGGATGACCCGGGGGCCGCTGGCGGTATCGAGCAGCGCCAGCAGCACAGCGGCGGGGCGCAGGGTCCGGTTTTCCCGCCGCGCGTCGGCGGGGTTCAGATCGAAGTCCGAGGTGCCGGGGCCGCTCTGGTCCAGAGCCCGGCGCACGCGGTCGTATGTGTCAACTTTCTCCACCGGGATCTTCCCTTGCCTCGAACCCCAGCGTTTCGGGCCGGAACTGGTAATGTGCGCCGCAGAACTGGCAATCGGCGGTGACGATCCCTGCCTCGGTCGTCATGTGGGCGATGTCCCTGGCCGAGTATATCGAAAGGCTCTGGCGAACGCGATCGGCCGAACAGGTGCAGCCGAAGGTGACCGGCTGGGGATCGAAAACGCGAACGCCTTCCTCGTGAAACAGCCGCACCAGAAGCTCCGAGGCCTGCACCTGCGGGCCCAGCAGTTCGGCATCGGTGACCGAGTTCATCAGGATATTGGCGCGGTTCCAGTTTTCGTCGTCATCCGGGCCGAGGGGCGCCGCCGGTTTGCGCAGGCCGGCCGGTTCGCCGGACACCGCGGGCGACACGTCCGGCATATGCTGAAGCATGATGCCACCGGCACACCAGCCGGCAGCGGCATTCAGGCCCGCCGGCGGCGCGAAGGCCAGGAAAAACCCGGTCGAAAGCTGTTCCGACTGCGCAAAATAGGCCTGCGCGCAGGCCGCAAGCGACCCGCCGGTCAGCGGGGCGATACCCTGGTAGGGCTCGGTGCCGGGTCCCTGGTCGATGAGCACGGCAAAATATCCGTCCGCGATCTCGGCAAAGGCCGAACGCGACGCATCGAACCGGCGTTCGTCAAAGCCCGCATAGGCCCGGATACGCGCGCTGTCGCCCTTTGCCTGCGGCGCGAAATAATCCGTGGCGATCAGCCGCACGCCGCCCTTCCCGCGGATCTGCAGGGACAGTTTCCAGCGCAGCTTGATGGTGGACCCGATCAGGGCGGTCAGAAGAACCGCTTCGCTTGTCAGGGCTTCGACCTTTGGCGGATAGTCGTGCTGGCCGAGGATCGCGTCCAGCGCGCCGTCCAGCCGTGCCACCCGGCCGCGCACATCGGAGCGGTCCAGCTGAAACGGAAGGACGGTATCGTCCCATGCAATCCGGTTTGACAGTGACATTCGGGTTTCCTCGGGCGTGCGGGCTTGGCATACCGCGACATGAACACGACGGCAACCGACAGGAGGCACAGCCGCATGATCCCGGTTTACGGTCACCCGCAAAAAGGCCGCCGCTATCGGTTGCGTCCAGGCGCCTATGCGATCCTGCCGCGCGACGGCGCCTTGCTGCTTACGCACCAGAGCGCGCCGCGCCCGGAATTCCAGCTGCCGGGAGGCGGCATCGACCCGCACGAATCGCCGTTGCCCGCCCTGCACCGCGAAGTCATGGAGGAGACCGGCTGGCGCATCGCCGCCCCGCGCCACCTGGGCACCTTCCGCATGTTCACCTTCATGCCGGAATACGACCTCTGGGCGGAAAAGATCTGCCATGTCTTCATCGCCCGTCCGGTGCTGCGCCTCGGCCCGCCCGGCGAACCCGGCCACAGCGCGCTGTGGGTGGCGCCCGAACCGGCCGTGTCACTGCTGGCCGACGAAGGCAACCGCGACATGGTGCGCGCCGCTTTTGCCCGACCGCATTTTGCCTGACCACGTTTTGCCTGCCCGGTTTGCCTTCCCGCTTTGCCGGCCCGCTTTGGCTGCCCGTTTTGCCTGCCCGCTTGCCTGACAGCAATAACCTGACCGCGTTTGCCTCGGGCCGGCCCGCGACGGGTCAGCTCCTCAGCGCCCGCCGTATTCCAGCAGAACCGCCGAAACGTCGTCGGGAAACCTGCCCTCGCCGGACAGTGTCGAAAGCTCCCACAACAGGGTTTCGAAAAACGTGTTGCCGCGCAGGCGGGCGTTCCGGCGCAACAGCCGGGCCAGGCCCTCTTCGCCGATCATGCCCCCGTCACCCTGGGTGCCATCGCTGACCGGGCATTCGGTGATCCCGTCCGAGGTCAGCAGCAAGCGGTCGCCCGGGTTCAGCCGCAGGTCGAACCCTTCCCAGGATGCGCCGGGAATCAGCCCGATCGGCAAGCCCCCGTCGCCCCGGCATTCCACCGTCCCGTCAGCCCGCTGAACCATGGCCGGAGGGTGCCCGCATTGCACCAGGCACACCGTGCCGCTTTCCATGTCGAAATGGCCCAGGATCATGGTGAAATACAGTTCTGTCTTCATGTCGGCCATGATCAGCCTGTTCAGGTCCAGCGCGACCTCTGCCGGTGGACGCGGAATGATACGCCCGTCCCCGTCCCGCGTCAGGGCCAGGTTCTGATCCGCGGACGAGCCCGAAAGATAGCCCGCAAGGCGCGCGGTCATCAGCGCCGACGCCACGCCGTGGCCCGAAACATCGAAGGAAAACAGCCCGATCTTGCCGCCGGAGATTTCGAAAAACCCGACAAGATCCCCGCCCACATGCCCGCTGGGGTGCAGCAGCAGCGATACCTGCGCCGGCCCGAAGTCGCGGTGGCGCTCGCGCACCAGGGACTGCTGCAGCGAACGTGCCTCGATCAGGTCGCGATCAAGGGAATGGTAAAGTTCGCTGATTTCCTCAAGCGTTTCGCTGACCAGCCGGTTCTTTTCCTTCAGTTCGCTT